>JBJTMZ010000258.1:0-4880 GCA_046073805.1 Aquirufa sp. | reverse complement strand
CTAATTCATCGATTAATGCCCCTGCAAACAAGGTATCTTCCAAATTTGGTTTTCCCTTCCATCCCGCACAAACCACCAAGGCATCGCCTGACCAGGCTTTCAAGGATTTTGGTGCGCGTTTTATGGCGGCGATTATGTCGCATTATTTGGTTAAGGCCAAAAGAGAAATACGCATTTTGGTGGCGACTTCTGGTGATACAGGAGGCGCGGTTGCTCAGGGATTTTATAATACCCCCGGGATTTCAGTGACGATTTTATACCCTACGGGGAAGGTTTCGGATATACAAGAGAAGCAGTTGACGACCCTTGGGGGCAATGTGACGGCTTTGGAAATTGATGGAACTTTTGATGATTGCCAACGATTGGTCAAGCAGGCATTTTTGGATGCCGATTTGCGTTCAGCGTTTAATTTGGCCTCTGCCAATTCGATCAATATTGCGCGGTTGATTCCGCAATCCTTCTATTATTTTGCGGCCTATGCAGCTTTGCGTAAGGAAGGAATTCGGAAGCCCGTGGTATTCAGTGTGCCTTCGGGCAATTTCGGAAATTTAAGTGCGGGCTTAATGGCCTATCAAATGGGGTTACCGGTGCAGGCATTTGTCGCGGCTTGTAATGCCAATCATCCGGTGCCGGATTATTTAGCCACGGGAAATTATGAGCCTAAGCCATCGGTGGAAACGATTTCGAATGCGATGGATGTGGGTGCTCCGTCCAACTTCATTCGCATGCAGATTTTGGCTGGAACGGACATTGAGAAGGTACGTTCACTGGTGAAAGGCTATTTCACTTCGGATGAGACGACCAAAGAAATCATGCTGGAGGTTTATCAGCGCACGGGCTACGTGACGTGTCCGCATACCGCTGTGGCGTATGATGGCTTGAAACAATATGAAGCGGAGTATGTTGGAGATTTCTATGGCGTGATGTTGTCGACGGCACATTATGCGAAGTTCTTGCCGACGGTCGAAACGACATTAGGTACGCAAGTTGAGGTTCCTACTCGTCTAGCCGAGCTACTCGATAAAGAAAAAAAATCCATTCCCATGGGAACGGATTTCGAAGGATTCAAAAAGTATTTATTGGGATAAAAAAAAGGCCACCTTTCGGATGGCCTTTTTTATTATAAAAGGGCTTTGAATTTATCTTGATCCAAGTAAGCTTGAATCAATACTAAAATTACACTGACGATTCCTACACCCATGATGGATCCTGCGATGTAGATATCAAACAACATGATATTTACGGCAATAGGTCCTAAAATTAGGAGTGCTTTCGCGCGATGTGCTGGCAATAAGATCAGCGCACCTCCAATGATTTCTAAAACTTTTACGACCGCAAGGTAGCCCGTTCCGCCAAATAGTTTCATGAATTCAGGCGCTCTTCCTGGCATTGGTTGGTCGGCCCCAACGCCTAAGAAAAATGTTATTCCTCCGGCAAGGAAAAGTAATCCCAATAATACAGCTGGTAAGTGTTTTAAGAGTTTCATTTGTTTGAGTTTTTTGGTTAATGAGAAGCAAGTAACTAGTATCTTTTTAAAAATCCAATTTATTTTGAACTACCTAAGTAAGCCAACCTCGAAGTTTTATTAGCCTGAATCGTATATAACCAAAGGTTTTTATGACTTAGTTCGGCCAACTGCATTGAGTTTACTTCGAGTATTTTGGGTCTATTCGCCTTATCCGCATGGAAGGGTAAAATCAATTGATTTGCTGGATTTAGGGCAGATTGAATGATTATCCAGCGAGAATCGTCACCGTTTTCTTTGTTTGGAATACTCTTTATTCGGACACTAAATGCGCCGGCATTTTTCTTTTCGATTTCCAATTCTATTTCCCTGATTTTGGAAGGTTTAGGTAGTGGTATTTTGAGTAGCTCATCTGAATTCACTTGGTAAAAGGGAGCATGTATAAATGAATGGATTTGCGCCGATGGCATGGGATAGCTGGTACAGGCCGACTGGAAATAGGCGTTACTCAGATCAGCTCGTAGTCTGCAGTGTAGTTTGTTTGGATTGAAAAAAGCAGATGATCCGAAGAAATATAGTAGGCAAATCGAGATGCATATCCATTTACTAGTTCTTTTCTCAAGGTTGGGAATAATGAGTAAAAAGGTGCTGACAAGTGCTAAGTTCGCATACGAATGAAAGCGCTCGGAAAGGATGAGTGTGCTGATGGAGTCACCTTGGCTGCGCCCGAGAACAATCATTGCTCCCGTTAAAGTTAGTTGGACCCAAATGATAAGCGGGAATTCCCATTTCGAAGGAGAGTCAATTTTTCTTCGAATTGCCCATATGCTCAGTAAGACCAACAATCCCCCTAAACTAGCATTCAACCCAATTTTATAGGTGTCCGTGATGGGCCAAGCCGCATTTCCCAGAAAGGTGAGAAGGGCAATGGGTGCTTGAGTTAGGGTATCTAGTAGAGGTGTTTTGTTCGACGGCGTGGGTTGTTGGCCGACTAAATAAGCAAGTCCTCCAATGGCCGTAATGCCCATCACAATGACATACTTTTTTAATGGGTGATTGGTGATCCACATGTATAGGGCTACGAAAGGGAGCATCGCCCAGCCTTCCGTGGAAATCAATGGGTAGGCGGCCAAAAGAATTAATAAGAGAATTGAATGCCTTTTTTGAGTTACTAAATAAGCAATCGAAACCAAGCATCCAATGGAGCCAGTATGCTGCACTACACCAATTAAGTTGTAGTTGTCAATGTTTGCGTTTGGTGCAAAGAGCAGGCAAGTGATGGGAATCAGGTAAGCTGTAGAAAAGCTTTGGCTTTTGAGGAAACGATAAAGCGTAAATGTGATTCCTAGCAGCATTAAATTGGCAGCGATAATGATCCATTTAAGTTGTAGGCTACCCAAGATTACATAACCGAGAAGGACGAATAATTTGCCAAATACAAGGAGATGAATATGATTATGTGGTTTGAATAAAAACGCAACGAAATCGGGTAATGAATCTTTTTTGAGATGTTCAATTAATTCAAAAAATAGGAAATCATCTCCCCAGGTTGGGAAGTTGACAATTGTTGACGATACTAGATAGAAATGAAGGACAACGGGAATAGCAGCAAGACAAAGAAATAAGTGGTTTCTTGTCAATTTCATGCTAGTTTTCTCTTTTTAAATAGTCATTTCGCGATAGGTATTTTTCGATAATGACATAGAGTAAAATGAAGAGGTATCGACTGCCCATTTCTTTGATCTTCAAATTGGATTCTCCAGCTTTTCGATTACGCCAGGAGTTCGGCAAGATGCCATAGCTATAACCGCGGATAATTGCTTTTAAGGGCAATTCAATTGTCAGGTTAAAGTGGGCCGATAAAAATGGTTTCAGACCTAATATGGTCGACTTTTTGTACATCTTAAACGCATTGGTGGAATCGTTATATGGAATCCCGAGCAACAAACGAATTAAGGTATTCGCGAAGCGATTAATGAGGTATTTGTGTTTTGGATAATCATAGGTAGCTCCACCCTTGATGAAACGCGATCCAAATACACAATCTAAATTCTCATTTACCATCTTACGGTAAAATGCGACCAGGTCGGCAGGGTCATCTGACAAGTCGGACATCATAATCGCCACGCAATCCCCTTGAAAACGCTCCAATCCGTATCGAATGGCATAGCCAAACCCATTGGGACCGTGATTGGTATGTACGACCAAGGTGGGAATGGTCTCTTGAATCTTGGTCAAAAGTCCTAGCGTATTATCCTTGGAATTGTCATTTACGACTAAAATTTCATGGTCGATTTTTTCTTCCTGCAATTTGGCATAAAGTGTTCTAAGAGTCTCTTCAATAGAGCCTTCTTCATTGTAGGCGGGTAAAACGACGCTTAATTTCATTAGGCTAAAATGGCTTTTAAGGATGCTTCATCTGCGATGAACCAATCATGAACTTCTTGTAATAGCGTAGGAACACTGATTTCAGGTTTCCATCCACTGAATGCCGTTATTTTGCTATTATCGGTGATATAGATAGGCAAATCACCTGGGCGATTTTCTAAGGAGGAGCCCATTTCGATTGTGTTCCCGGTGATTTGGGTACACAAATCCGTTAACTCAGCTAGTGAAACGGTATTGTGCAAACCGCCACCTACATTAAATATTTGGCCCTTCTGCAATCCTAAATTGGAAATCTGCCATTGAACCAAACGGAATAAATCACGGACATGTAACACGTCACGAGCTTGTTGGCCCAAGCCGCCATAGCCAATATAGCCCAAACGACCTTTCCAGAAATGCTTTGCTATCCAGAGAACGATCACTCCTTGATCAATTTTTCCCATTTGGTAGGGGCCACTTAATACACCACAACGGTTGATGACGGCAGGCAATCCAAAATTATGGGCAAATTCTTGGATAAAGTATTCAGAGGCTAATTTGGTCGCTCCGTATAGGGACCTTAATCCTTCTAAAGGATAGTTTTCGGCAACACCTTGTTCGGATAAACCAGGCAAGGCCTGTTTATTGGATAAATTGAATCGCTTGGCTGAGGCTACTAATTTTGCTTCTGCTAAGGTATCGTATGGATAGACGCGCGAAGTAGATAAAAAGATAATCGCAGCCTGATGTTTTTTGGCAAAATAGAGGGTGTTGATTGTTCCATTTAAATTGGTGTCAATCAAATTCTCCAATTCCCCTGGTACTGTACCGGCCAATACAGAGGGTTCCGCTGCCGCATCGATAACGACGTCTACTTTTGGAATTCGGTCAAGGTCCGATTTTAAGCGTACATCGCCATGGATAAAGGTAATGCCTTTGGCAAGGATTTTTTGCAAATTAATTTCGGATCCTCGGCGGGATAAATTATCCAGGCAAAAGACCTCAGAATGTTCGTAAAATTCTTTGCAAAGGATGGCTAGGTTTGAGC
>JBJTMZ010000257.1:0-2833 GCA_046073805.1 Aquirufa sp. | reverse complement strand
GCAAGTTATAATTCAAGTTCGAAATCATTTACCTTCAACATTACCACGGAATTGCAATCCATTTTGAATGGTCGTAAGAGTAATATGGGTTTTTTGGTGACACCAACGATTTTGGCAAGCTCAACGGGTTACACCAAAATGGTCAGTGAGTCAGCTCGTTTTGTGCCATTGAATGCCATGAAGACAAAAATCCGGATTTATTATTCCTATATTGCCAACTAATTCTCAGGTACCATGTCTACCCCGAATCATGATTTACGGGTAAGTTATGTGCAAACCGATCTGGTTTGGGAAGATCCTATTGCTAATTGTGCAAATTTAGAAGAACGCCTACAAGGCTTGCAAGGTCATACCGATGTAGTCGTATTGCCTGAAATGTTTAGTACAGGCTTTAGCATGTCGGATAAAGGTGCTGAAATTTCGGGAGGTCCTACTGTTCAATGGATGAAATTACAGGCGCAACGCTTAAACGTGCTTTTGATCGGAAGTGTGAAGATTAAAGATTCAGGTAATTATTACAATCGTTTGTTTGCCGTACATCCTTCGGGTAAAATTGATACCTACGATAAGAAGCATTTGTTTCGGATGGGGCAGGAGGATGGTTTTTATACGGCCGGTCAATCGCAGGCAATAATTTCTTATAAATCTTGGCGGATCGCGGCCTTTATTTGCTATGATTTGCGATTCCCGGTTTGGTCCAGAAATGTTGGTTTGCAATATGATCTAGCCATTTATGTTGCGAATTGGCCTACTGCTCGAACCCATGCCTGGTCGAGTTTATTGCGGGCGCGTGCCATTGAAAATTTGGCTTATGTCGTTGGGGTTAATCGCATCGGTGTGGATGGGAATCAATTAGCTTACGAGGGCGCCTCAAGCTTTGTAACCTTCAAAGGAGAGGACATGTTGGCGCTTCATTCGAATGAAGCGATCGAAACTCAAAGTCTATCTTATGAAGCTCTTGCTGATTTTCGGGCGAAATTTCCGGCACATTTAGATGCGGATTCGTTTACGCTTTTACCTTCGTTTTTTCTTGGAAAAATTGGCTGAGTCCACCCGGAAAAGCCTTGGCCTCTTGCATGCTGCAATCCGCCTGTAATACTCCATGGTTGATGATTAACAATCGGTCACATATAGCTTCTACCTCGCTAAGTATGTGGCTTGAAAACAAGATGGTTCGCCCCGGTTTTAAGGACTTTATGAGTTGGCGGATTTCTTCCATTTGATTGGGGTCCAGACCGCTCGTTGGTTCATCTAAAATTAGAATCGATGGATTATGAAGTATAGCCTGAGCAATTCCCACACGTTGTTGGTAGCCCTTGGATAGCATGTGAATCTTTTTGTGCTGTTCTTTTTGTAAGCCTGTCAGTTCAATGACCTCCTGAATCCGAGCATTTCTTGTTTTGGCTGGCAGCTCATGCACCGAAGCGATAAACTCCAAGAATTCCTTTACATACATGTCGGGGTACACCGGATTATCCTCTGCCAAATATCCGAGTGCTTTCTTAATGGCTACCGAATCCGATTCCACGCGCGTTCCGGCTAAGTATGCTTCTCCAGAACTGGGTTTGATGAGGCCAACCAACATTTTAAGGGTCGTTGATTTACCCGCGCCATTGGGCCCCAGAAAGCCAACGATTTGCCCGGCATCTGCTTTAAACTGAATGCGATCAACTGCATGTTGAGCGCCATAGGTTTTGCTGAGGTTTTTGGCTTCGATGGACATAAGCAAATCTTTGATTTTATCTGACAAAGGTAGCTAAAATGGGAACTATTTCTGCTTACCTTTGTGTTTTCGTTTTTAAAATAGGACATTATGCAGGAGGATAGTATACGTTTGGACCGCATTGAAGATGCGATTGAGGATATTCGTCAGGGGAAAATGATTATAGTGGCCGATGATGAAAATCGGGAAAACGAGGGAGACCTAATTTGTGCTTCTGAGGCAATTACGCCTGAGATTGTCAATTTCATGATTCGTGAGGCGCGTGGTTTAATGTGCGTTTCCTTAACGAATGATCGTTGTGTGGAGCTGGGATTGGAGATGATGGTTGATCAAAATACGACCTCGCATGAAACGCCATTTACGGTTTCGGTCGATTTATTAGGACATGGATGTACCACGGGTATTTCTGCACAAGATCGTGCCAAAACGATCAAAGCTTTAGTTGATTCCAATACGAAACCCTCCGATTTAGGTCGGCCAGGACATATTTTCCCCTTAAAGAGTCGCTCCGAAGGAGTTCTTCGTCGGACGGGTCACACGGAAGCTTCCATGGATTTTGCTAAATTAGCCGGATTTAAGCCTTCGGGTGTTTTAATTGAAATCCTGAATGAGGATGGATCGATGGCTCGCTTACCTGATTTGCGGAAGATTGCCGATAAGTTCGATATGAAGTTGGTGACCATCAAGGACCTGATTGAGTATCGGTTAGCGACAGAATCCTTAATCCAACGGGAAATTGGAGTCGATATGCCTACTGAATGGGGTCATTTTGACCTTATTGCTTACAAGCAGAAAAACACGGGTGATACGCATTTGGCTTTGATTAAAGGTACTTGGGAAGTCGATGAGCCTGTCATGGTACGTGTGCATAGTTCGTGTGTGACGGGAGATATTTTTGGCTCTTGTCGCTGCGACTGCGGAGGTCAATTGCATCAAGCCATGGAGATGGTCGAAAAAGCTGGAAAAGGAGTTGTGTTATACATGTTTCAAGAAGGTCGAGGAATTGGTTTATTGAATAAATTAAAGGCTTATAAATTGCAGGAGCAGGGACGTGATACGGTTGAGGCGAATTTGGAATTAGGCTTTGCGATGGATGAGCGCGACTATGGA
>JBJTMZ010000256.1:0-8836 GCA_046073805.1 Aquirufa sp. | reverse complement strand
CTTTATTGACACCTTTGAGGATAAGACAACGGGTTTCGCGTTTGGGGCGAACGCGGCGGGGGCACAGTGGGACGGACAGATGTCGGAAGGTGCAAAGGTTAACCTCAACTGGGACAATAAATGGGAGTCTGCGACGACCTACAAAAAGGACTCATGGGTTTTTGAAGCAGCAATTCCCTTTAAATCGATTCGTTACAAGGATAATGTGAAGCGCTGGGGGATCAACTTCTCGCGCTATGATTTGAAGGCCAAAGAGAAGTCGGCCTGGGCCCCCGTCCCTCGTCAATTTCCCACGGCATCCTTAGCCTATGCGGGGGTCTTGGTTTGGGACACACCGCCACCGGCACCGAAGAAGAATATCTCCATCATACCTTATGGCCTTTCTGGCGTAACGGCTAATTATGAATCCAAGGATCCGACGTCAGTTCGGGGACAAATTGGGGGAGATATCAAGGTGGCGATTAATTCCGGTTTGAATTTGGATATGACATTGAATCCGGATTTTTCGCAGGTGGATGTGGATCGCCAACAAACGAATTTGGACCGATTTGAGTTATTCTATCCGGAGAAAAGGCAGTTTTTTATTGAGAATTCGGATTTATTTGATGGATTTGGAACGGAGACAATTCGGCCATTTTTCTCGAGGAGAATTGGATTGGCACTGAATAATAAGACGGGAATTTATGAGCAGACGCCGATTACCTATGGGGCTCGGGTTAGTGGTAAATTGAATCCCGATTGGCGGATTGGGGCCTTGAATGTGCAATCGCAGCGTATCGATGCGAAGGGGGTTCCCACACAGAATTATTCGATGATTGCTTTGCAACGTAAATTGTTTGCCCGTTCAAATTTTGGGGCTTACATGGTGAATAAGGAGTCCTTTATTGATACCGATTTACAGAAGGCGAATGGGTATCAGCCCTTTAATCGGGACGTGGGTATTGAATATAATCTCGCATCGAAAGACAATTTCTGGACGGGTTCGGCATTTATTGCAAAGACGATTAGTCCATTAGGGAAAGATCGTGCCTTTGCGCAGGCTGCTTCTTTGGCGTACACGGATAATAATTGGGCGCTTTCGATCAAGCAACAATGGGTGGGGGAAAACTATAATCCAGAGGTGGGTTATGTCCCTCGCGTTAATTTTTTGCAATTGCAGCCTGAATTGGGAAAGATTATTTATCCTAAAAATAAAATGAGCAATATCTTTTTTACCACATTGAAGGTGTTTTCATCGAGTTATTGGAATAATCAGGGGACATTTACCGACAATACCACTTTCGTGGGATATGAGGGGACCAAAAAAGATCGAACGAATTTTGGGGCCTATTTTTCTTATGATTTTGTCAAGTTGTTGTATGATTTCGATGCGACGCGGATGGGTAATCGTGTATTACTAAAAGGTTCGGAGCATGATTGGTATGCCATCAATGTGAAATATGTTTCTTCACCGATTAAATTATTTACCTATAATTTAACGGCTCGTTATGGAGGTTATTACGGGCATGGAACTCGGACGGGCATTACGGCCGATTTAGGTTACCGTTTTCAACCTTACGGAAGTGTTTCGGTAGCGGTGGATTATAATGATATTCAGGATGTTTTTATTCCTGGGAATAACTTTGTCGCTGATCAAAAAGTATCGTCACAATTTTGGATTATTCGTCCCAAGTTGGATATCACATTTACCAATAAATTGTTTTTTGCCACCTTTTTTCAGTTGAACCAACAAACGAAAAATGTAAACTTGAATGCCCGTTTACAGTGGCGTTACAAGCCGGCATCTGATTTGTTCTTGGTGTATACGGATAATTATTTTCCGGAGGTCATGCAAATTCGTAACCGAGCCGTGGTGTTAAAATTGAATTATTGGCTTAATTTGTAATCTCAATAAACATACATAACCATGAAAAAGTATTTAGCAATTTTATTTAGTGTGATGACATTTGGAGCATTCGCTCAAAAGGCGCCTGCTTCACCTCCAGCGGTCGTAATTCAGAAAGTAGGAACGACGGAGGTAATGATTAAATATGCGCAGCCTTCGGTGAAAGGTCGTTTGGTATTTGGAGATAAAGCAGCCAAACCATTGGTTCCATACGGGGAAGTTTGGCGTACGGGTGCGAATGAAGCAACGACGATTGAATTTTCTGCCGATGTGACGGTACAAGGTAAGCCATTGGCGAAAGGAGTTTATTCGTTGTTTACGATTCCTGGCCCGACTGAGTGGACGGTGATCTTCAATAGCGATGCGAAGCAGTGGGGAGCCTACACTTACAAAGCAGAAAAAGATGTATTGCGCGTAACAGGAAAAGTTAGCGAGCATGCAATGACGGAAAAGTTCACGATTGGCGTAAGTCCAACGGGACAAATTACGTTGGATTGGGACAAGGCATCGGTTTCGATTTATGTGAAATAAGGAATTTGAATTCATTTTAAAAGCGACTCTAAATGAGTCGCTTTTTTATTGCGTAATTTCAATTGTTTCCCTATTTTTACTCGTATGTGAGGTTTATCCTCCAAAAATCTAATCGAATTTTATGAAAAAAGTATTAATCGCCGAGGACAGTTCTGTTATTCAAAATTTAGCACGCAAGATTTTAGAATTTCAAAATTTTGAGATTCATGCGGTAAAAAATGGCCAACAGGTGTTGGACGAATTAGCGAAAGCAGATTTTGACATCATTTTATTAGACATCAACATGCCTGTTATGGATGGAATGGATTGCGCTAAAGCGGTTCGTGCTTTGTCGGATAAGAAGAAAGCTGCCATTCCGATGATTGCGATAACGGGGAATGCGCGGAACTATACAATGGAGGATTTCAAGGCGGTCGGTTTTGATGATTTCTTGGCGAAGCCATTGAATTTTGATGCATTAGTTTCACAAGTGAAGGCATTAACTGAATAATTCGATGTCCCCAATCCAGGTACGCTTTTTAGGGACTGGAACATCGCAGGGGATTCCCATGATCGCTTGTAGCTGTGAGGTATGTAGTTCGGAGGATCCACGAGATCAACGGCTTCGCGTCTCGATGCATGTAGAGATCAACGGGAAAAGTTTTATTATTGATACGGGGCCAGATTTTCGGCAACAAATTCTTCGGGCCGGCATTCGTCATGTGGATGCCGTTTTGTTTACCCATGAGCATAAGGATCATACCGCAGGTCTCGATGATATTCGGGGCTTTAATTTTGCTCAACAAGCTGCGATCCCACTCTATGCGCGGGAACAGGTTATCAATCAATTAAAGCGCGAATTTGCTTATGCATTTGATGAGCATAAATATCCGGGTGTTCCCGAAATAGATGTTTATGAGATCGATGATAAGCCATTTATTGTGGAAGGAATTGAAGTGATTCCGATTTTAGTTAAGCATTATTTCTTGGACGTATTAGGCTTTCGTTTTGGGGATTTTACCTACATCACGGATGCGAATTTTATCGCTGATGAAGAGTTAGCGAAAGTCAAAGGGACTAAAGTCCTTGTCATTAATGCGCTCCGCAAGACGAAACATATTTCGCATTTTACCTTGGATGAGGCGCTGGAAGTCATTGAAAAAATTCAACCCGAACGCGCCTACATTACTCACATTAGTCACATGATGGGCCTTCATGCAGAGGTTCAGCGTGAATTACCTCCTCATGTATTTTTGGCGCATGATGGCTTAAGTCTTACGATATAAATCATGAAAGCAGTATTATTTGACATGGATGGAGTCGTGGTAGATAACTTGCCTTATCACGTGGATGCATGGCTGTTGTTTTGCGAACGCCATGGGATTCCTTTAACCCGCGAGGTTTTTTACCGAGAATTAAATGGGATGAATTCCAAGGATACCTTTGAGTGGTTTTACAAGCGTGAGATGACGCGGGGAGAGATTGAGGTGTTGGAAGAGGAGAAAGAAATTTTATACCGAGGCTTTTATCGGGAGCACATGAAGCCTGCCAATGGCTTGTTGGCCTTTTTAAAATCATTACGTTCACATGGAATTAAAACCGCCCTTGCCACATCGGCAGGTCCGGGAAATATCGATTTTATTGTGGATGGTCTCGGAATTCGCGATCAGTTTGATGCGATTATCGGTGGGGCAGAGGTTAAGAAAGGGAAGCCAGATCCCGAAATTTATATGAAGGCAGCTACTATGGTCGAGGTTGACCCTGCCGACTGTTGGGTCATTGAGGATTCTTTGCAAGGTATTTCCTCAGGCTTGAATGCAGGGATGCAAGTGGTTGGTATCACTACCTCCCATACGGCGACGGAGTTAGCGCATACCCATTTGGTTGCCGCGGATTTCGTCGATTTGTTTGAAAAATTACAGGCAGTAAATGCCTGACACCACTATCTTCGTGTTATGAAAAAATACTTCTATGTCATTCTGTTCGCTTGTTTAGCTTCCAATTTGCTCCTAGCTCAAAAGCTAAAAATGGAGTTTAAGCCAGGTATTATGGTGGAGGAGTATACGCCCGAAAAATCGGGGATTCATCGGGAATTACCTGAGGGTTATTCCCAGCGAATTTTGGAAGAAATTCAAAATAGAAATGCGCGTGCGAAGCAATCCCAACAGGCAACCCAAGCAGGGACACAGGTGATTGTTAGCTACGAGGATTCTCCAAAATTGACTCCGGATGTCAAGACAATCTTTGAGCGTGCGGCGAATTTATGGGCAAGTTCACTGAATTCTGATGTGCCTATCCAAATATATGTTCGTTGGAGATCCTTGGCCACAGGTGTTTTAGGAAGTGCCGGGGCGTCTACGAATGTCCGGAATTTTGTGGGATGTAACCGACTAAATACGTGGTATCCAGTCGCATTGGCGGAAAAAATGGCCCATAAAAATTTAAATGGAACGAATCCCGATATCGTTGCCACATTTAATTCGGATTTCACGGATTGGTACACGGGTCTAGATGGGGCACCTAAGTTGAATCAGATCGACTTATATTCCGTGGTACTCCATGAATTTGGTCACGGATTAGGGTTTATTGGTCAGATCAATCAATCTACTTCCGACAATACCATAGCCGGTTATGGATATCCGGGTATTTTTGATCAATTCATCGTTAATGCGGCCAATGCCGCGTTGATGGACACGACCAAGTTTGCGAATCCATCCACGACCATCAAGCAGCAAGTGACTTCCAACGGCTTATTTTTAACCTCGCCGAGTATTCTACGTTTGAATGGAGAAAAGGGAAAATTATACGCTCCCACGACCTATTCGGATGGTTCAAGTATTTACCACGTGGATCAGGCTAAATATAAGGTTGGCGATATTAATGCACTCATGACCCCACAAATTGCGCGCGGTGAGGTGACACGTGATGTGGGGCCAATTGTTTTGGGGGCATTTAATGATTTTGGTTGGTATTCATCCAACATCATTGCGGATAATTTTAATGATACAGAGGATACAAGCAAAGACATCGTATTTACGGCGAAAGTGTACTCGGATACACTCATCAATGAATCTTCGGTGAAGTTAATGATGGCGATTGACAAAAGTATTTTGTCGGCTACTTCCATGCCCTTAGTTAAATCAGGGAATACCTATACGTATACATTGCCTAAATCACCGGCGCGCCGACAAATCAATTATTACTGGACAGCGAATGATGCGGGAGGGAAGAAATTCACGACACCTGCGGAGGCGCCCGTGATCACAGGAACGAACTTTGGAAGTTATTTTGATTTTGTGGTAGGTGCTGATACGGTAAAGCCAGTTGTTATTTATGCGAATCCGCTCAAATACGTATTCACTTCCCAAACGACGATTACTTTACCTACGCTGCAAACCTCAGATAACATCGGTATTTCAGCGGTATACATGGAATATTCCATCAATGGAGCTGCATTTGTCCGTCAGAATTTCACCAAAGCTACCGGTGATTCATTTAGTTATAATACGTCCTTTAATTTCACCGCGGGTCAATTGAAGTCGGGCGACGTCATCCGCTACCGCGTAGTCGTGGCTGATGCAGCAAAGGTTTCCAATGTCACCTACAGCCCTTCTTCCGGTTATTATGAGTTTAAGGTCTTGGCGATTTCAGATGCGGTAGCCAGCTATGTTCAGAATTTTGATTCGAATCCCGCATCAGATTTCTTTTTGAAAGGCTTTAATATCACCCAAACCACTGGGTTTTCAAGCCCTGCTTTGCATTCTGCTCATCCTTATGCGGATGGTTCGGAGGAATCCTACGATGGGGCAGGAGGTTCGGATAAGTTTACGAATAGTGATGCAATTTTATTGAAGCCGATAAAGTTGTCGGCAGATAATCCCAAAATAGTCTTCGATCAAATTGTGTTAGTAGAGCCCGGTGATGCAGGGGAACCCTTCCTGAATGCGGATGGAACTGTGAATCGTAGTTTCTTCGATTATGTGGTGGTTCAAGGTTCGAATGACCAAGGGAAAACATGGTATAATTTTGCCAATGGGTGGGATTCGAATTTAAATTCGGCCTGGGCGTCTAAATGGAAAAGTGCGGTGGATGCGGATGGCAATTCAACGGCTGTTCCAACCAGCGCATTGGTGAAAAGCCAAGAAATCGATATGTTGGCATCGGGTAAATTTAGTGTCAATGATCAGGTGATTATTCGTTTCCGTTTGCATGCCGATGTGGGTGCGCATGGATGGGGTTGGGCAATCGATAACTTAAAAATTCAAGCGCCTAAGGTAGATCCTATATTGGCACTTGAACCAAGTTCTCTTGTATCTGGCCTACAGATTTCGCCCAATCCGAGTTCGGGTCGCGTGCAGGTGAGTTACAGTCAGAAGGATGAATTACATGGCGTTCAAGTTCGTGTAATTGATCTGCAAGGAAAGGCGGTGTTTCATCAATCCTTCACGACGCAGGGAAATACGTTCGAGCAAAACTTGGATTTGGGATATTTAAGTTCAGGCACCTATGCCTTGCAAGTACAGGTTCAAGATCAGTGGGTTTTAAAGCGATTTGTGCTCGTTAAATAGAGAAGTAAAAGCCTTTTTTATTTATCTTTGCAAACATTTTAATTTAGCAATATGTCTTGGTTTACAAGAAAAGATAAGGGAATTCAAACTCCCACCGAATTCAAACGCGAAGCACCTGATGGACTTTGGTATCAGTGTCCATCTTGTAAAAAAGCGTTACATACGCGCGAGCACCGTCTGTTTTCGTATACCTGCTCAAGCTGTAATTACCACGAAAAGATTGGCTCTCAGGAGTATTTTGAGTTGCTTTTTGATCAATCTCGTTACACCGAATTGGATCCGATGTTAAGTTCAGGAGATCCCTTGAATTTTACCGATACGAAAAAATACACGGATCGCGTGAAAGCGACCGAATATAAAACAGGCTTAAAAGATGCCGTTCGCGCAGCTTATGGCGAGATGAATGGCCAGCCTATTACGATTGCAGCGATGGATTTCAGCTTTATTGGTGGGTCTATGGGTTCGGTAGTAGGGGAGAAAATTTCACGTGCGATCGATCATTCCTTGAAAACAGGAATTCCTTTCTTAATGATTTCTCGTTCGGGTGGTGCTCGAATGATGGAGGCGGGTTTTTCTTTGATGCAAATGGCAAAGACCTCTGCGCGTTTGGCCTTGTTAGCGGAAGCTAAGATTCCTTACATTTCGCTGTTGACGGATCCAACGACCGGTGGTGTTACCGCTTCTTTCGCGATGCTGGGTGACTTTAACATTGCCGAACCGGGTGCCTTGATTGGTTTTGCCGGTCCACGTGTTATTAAAGAGACGATTGGTAAAGATTTGCCGAAGGGTTTCCAGAGTGCTGATTTCGTGTTGGATCACGGTTTCTTGGACTTTATTGTCGACCGAAAGGATATGAAAGACAAACTAAGTGCCCTACTCGGGATGTTAAAAAAATAAGAAAAAGCCCTGCCGAAAGACAGGGCTTTTTTATGGCCCAATAAAAAAGCCTAACAGGAAGTTAGGCTTTTCAATGTAGGAATGGTGTTTGCTTATTCAGCTGTTGCAGCAGTGGCTGCAGCTTTACCACGTGTTTTCTTTTCTTTCTCAGGTGCTGGGATTGGATCTTCAACACCGGCTAGGATACGACCACAGTGCTCGCAAACGATCAATTTCTTCTTGTCCTTGATGTCTGTTTGACGTTGTGGAGGTACAGAGCTAAAGCAACCGCCACATGCACCACGTTTCACCATAACAACGGCTAAGCCGTTGATCGCGTTTCCACGTAATTTTGTGTAAGACTTCAAAAGACGCTCTTCAACGCTCTTTAACGCTTTCTCACGATCTTTCAAGAATTTTTGCTCGTCCTCTTCGCTCTCGCCAATGATAACTTCTAATTCTTTTTGTTTGATTTCAAGATCTTTTTTACGCTCAAACAAGGCTGATTCGACCGATGCGATTTCATCATTTTTGTTTAATACTTTAAAATCGATCTCCTTAATACGCTTGTCGGCAATCTCCATCTCCAATCCTTGTAATTCGATTTCTTTCGAAATTGCATCGAATTCACGGTTGTTACGAACATTCATTTGTTGCTCCTTGTACTTGACAATAAGCTTCTCAGAATCCTTTTTCGAGATTTTATAGTTCGAAATTTGTTCCTCGAAAGAAACGATTTCCGACTGGAATTTAGTTAAACGTGTTTCTAAACCAGCGATTTCATCCTCTAAATCACGAACCTCCTCGGGTAAATCACCTCGTACTTTCTTGATATTGTCTAAGGCTGAATCAATGGTTTGAAGCTTTAATAATGCTTCTAACTTTTGGGCAATTGTAGTTTCGGTAACTGTAGCCATTCTTCTTGTTGCGTTTGAATTATTAATTCGCTCTAAAATTAAGCATAACTCACAGGATTGCTGTTGGTCATACTTTTCAG
>JBJTMZ010000255.1:0-11695 GCA_046073805.1 Aquirufa sp. | reverse complement strand
TACTCAAATAAATGCTTATTTTTGAGTTCAAAATAATTCAAGATGGCAACATCATTTGCGGAAGAAAACTACCTGAAAATTATCTATCGCCTCTCTGAGGGACATAATGAGGATATCTCGACGAATGCCGTTGCGGAATTAACCCAAACAAAAGCAGCCTCAGTCACAGACATGCTTCGTAAGCTCGCTGATAAAGGCTGGGTCAACTATCAAAAATACCAAGGAGTTCGTTTGAGCCCAGAGGGCGAAAAAATAGCCCTGGAAATCGTGCGTAAACACCGCTTATGGGAGGTATTTCTCGTGGAGAAAATGGGTTTTAATTGGGATGAGGTTCATGAAATCGCGGAGCAATTAGAACACATTGAATCGGAGACATTGATTGACAAGTTAGATGCATTCCTAGAATATCCAAAAACGGATCCTCACGGAGATCCGATACCAAGCAAAAATGGGGTGATGCCGGATTTGGGCTATTTACATTTGGCCGATATCAAGGTGGGAAAAAGCTGCGTGCTCATGGGTGTCGCCAAAGATTCTGCGGTGTTCTTACAATTACTGACGAAGATGAATTTGAGTCTAGGAAGTGCGTTGAATGTGCTCGAAACAAATGAATTTGATCGTTCGATTGCGGTGAGCATCGACGGAAAACCGGCCGTTTTCATCAGTCACGAAGTTGCCAAGAATATTTTGGTCAAATTAGCTCAATAAATCCAAGACTTCATCTTCGCTTAGATTACGCAAGATGCTTTCATCTGAGGTCACCAGCTCATTCGCTAAATCAAGCTTCCGTTGCTGCAACGATAAAATCTTTTCTTCGACGGTTTCCTTACTGATAAACTTATACGTAAATACGGTCTTTTTCTGTCCGATACGGTGCGCCCGGTCGATCGCTTGCGCCTCCGCCGCTGGATTCCACCACGGATCCAATAAGAATACGTAATCAGCCGCTGTCAAGTTTAATCCTACCCCACCCGCTTTCAAGGAAATCAAAAATACAGATTGCCCATCCTCCTTTTGGAAACTTTCCACCTGACCTTTGCGGTCCGAGGTACTACCATCCAAATAGGCATAATCAATTCCTCGTTCATCCAATGCCTTACGGATTAGACCCAAATGTTGAACGAATTGACTAAATATCAACACCTTATGATGTTGCTCTAAGACCGTTTCTAATTTCTCCAATACAGCCTCCATCTTGCCTGATTCACCTTCGAAGCCTTCTTCACAGAGTGCCGGGTGGTTCGCTAATTGGCGTAATTTGGTTAGACCTTGAAGTACAGAGAAGCGAGATTTTTGAAGGCCTTCGTCCTTGATTTGCTTCAATAACACATCGCGGTAGAAGGACTTGGTCTTGTCATAGAGGCGTTCTTGTTCCTCCGACATCGCGCAGTAGGTAATCGACTCCATTTTTTCAGGCAAATCCGCCGCTACTTGACGCTTCTCACGACGTAATAAATAAGGTTTGATTAAGAAATAAAGTCGTTTTTTCTGATCGCCATCAGCCTTTTTCTCGATTGGAATTTGGAACTGATCCTTGAAATAGCGCTGGGTTCCCAATAATCCCGTATTCACAAAATTCATTTGTGACCACAAGTCCATGGTTGAGTTTTCCAGCGGAGTTCCCGTCATCACTAAACGGTACTTTGCATTTAATTTCTGAACCGCCTTCGTGATATTTGCCAATGGATTTTTAATCGCTTGCGACTCATCCAAAATCACATAGCTAAACGCTTGTTTCTCAAACCAATCAATATCCGAACGGACCATCCCAAATGAACAAAGTATCAAATCAACCTTGCCAATCTGAGCCTGTAATTTCTCACGTTGAGGCCCGCTATAGACCAAAACACGCAATTGAGGCGTAAATTTTTTGGCCTCCATCTCCCAATTGTACAAGAGGGAAGTGGGCATTACCAACAAAGATGGTGCCGTTTCTCCCTGCTCCTTCAAGCTCTGCAATAAACACAAAGTCTGAACCGTTTTACCAAGACCCATATCATCCGCTAAACAGGCACCTAAGCCTGCAGCTTGGCGTGTCCGCATCCAACGGTAACCTTCCAATTGATACGGCCGAAGCGTTCCTTTGAAATTTTTTGGTACAGGAAACTCTTTGGTCTCAAGTTTGAGATCATTGAGCGTTTTCGTACGCAAATTGGTTTTGACCAATTCTTGGTTTTCCCATTCTTGAATCAACTGAAAATGTTGACGGCGTAAAAACACCCCATCTTCACCCGGACGTGTCTCTGAGAAATAGAAAAGATCTTGGTAATCGTGAAACCAGTTATCGGGGATAATGGCAATGGAACCATCGGGCAGATGGAATTCCTTTTTCTTTTGTAAAATGAGTTGGCGAATCTTTAAGAAAGGAATCTGAAACGACCCAAACGAAATAATGGCCTGCACATCAAACCAGTCTAATTTCTCGCCAATACGTATCTTGATTTCGGGTTTACCCAGGAAATACCTCGGAGCAGAACCATCCCCCTTGAATTGCACCGAAAATGCTCCTTGATCCAAGTCTTGCTTGTGGGCAGTCAACCATTGAACGGCATCGGAACGGGAAATTGTCGCCCGACCATCCGCTTCCATGGGTAGGCCCATCGATTTAAGCGCTTGAAACGCGCGCTTTTCCTTCGTGAGGGAACGCATGATTTTTTGAAAAGCATAGCTATCGCCTTTCTTTTCGAATAGTACATTCGCCTCCGCGGAGAGTCCATCCCAAGGAAAACGGTTATTCCCATATTGGAATGACAGGACAAACTGCCATCGATCCGCTGCTTCCAACGCTTTTTTAGAACTCACTTTTTCATCCTCATCTAATTTCGGGGTAATTGGCCCGTAAGACAAAAGGTATTGGCAGTTCTTTTCGGTATTGGTAATCTCAAAGCCCTTTGCATGAACGGGGTAGCGGGCTACCATGGCTTTGACGAATTTTCGGAAGTAATCTTCCTCCATGTTTCGAGGAATGACAACAAACTTTTTATTTAAAAAGGCGCGTAACTTCTTACCCTCCAGCTGAGGTTTGAAGTGATATAGCTTTTGATTTAAGAGCATCCAAGCCGGTTCGTCACAAAGAATGAGGGCATCCTTGTATTGAAATTCTAGCTTATTGCCCTTGTATTTAAGCGTTGGGAAATAGTGTGTATTCTCCTCATTCCGCATGAAATGGAATAAAACTTCAACGGCCTCTTCTTGAATTTCAACAGATTGCCGCATTGGGTTACCGTCATTACCCATGATAAACAACGTTTTATCTGGGCAAATCAATTCGAAAATCTGAGAACGGCGTTTTTCTACGACGGCATGAACCGCCTCTTGAATTTCTTTCTCCCCTTTTTCGGCATCGAACGTCTTCAAATAAAACTCCTCCATGGTCTTACGCTTGGAGGTGTTGAATTTTTCGTAAATCGCAGCGGGCTTCATGCCTTCAACCAACTTGACCGCCGCTTCATCGCGCTCATCTAAACTATGGGCAAACTCATGAAAGTTACGTGTCGTTAATGTTTGATACTCCCATGTCAATTGCCCTTTTTCATTCAACTGAACGACAAAAACCTCAAACAAATAACCGAGGCATTCGTGGGATAACAAGGAATAAACAACCTGAAAAGGTTTGTTTGGGGAGATCTTCATGTAGCTAGTAAGAGCTCGATTTCGCGAGTTCTATGAGTAAAACCTTCAAAAATAAGGTTTTTTTGTGAAATACTACCTAAGATTCAAAAAATTAACGTTAAGCCTTCTTTAGACGTAGGCAAGCCCAATTACGTAAATTCGTTTCCGATTCCAACGCTAATCCCTGTGAGGTAGCCGCTTCCACCAAATACGAAATATCATCCGAATAGAAACCACTTAGTAATAAAGTACCCCCAGAAACAAGTCGAGCAGCATATTCACCAAGCTCGTCCAACAAGATATTTCGATTGATATTGGCTAGTACAACATCATAAGTCGTAGCTGGTTCATTACGAATAGTTCCTTCTTGAAAGGTTACCATCTCGCATCCATTCAATGAGGCATTTTCAATTGAATTCTCCACCGACCAGGGGTCTATGTCGAAACCATGTACTCGGTTAGCGCCTAATTTAATCGCGATGAAAGCTAAGATTCCGGTGCCTGTACCTACGTCAAGGACGGATTTATTCGTTAAATCTATTTCAAACATACCCTGAACCATGAGGGTTGTTGTTTCATGATGTCCCGTACCGAAAGACATTTTGGGATTAATGACGATGTCCATGGCAACCGTCGGGTCGGGTTCATGGAAACTTGCGCGGATATTCACTTGGTCCGAAATGCGAATGGGGTCATAATTCGTTTCCCAAACTGCATTCCAATTTTGCTTTTCGATTTCAGCTTCTTCGACCTCGATGGGACCTAAAAATCGATAACGTTCGATGATTTCAAATGCGGCACCATGATCGTAAACGGCGAGCGGACAATAGGCTTGAATGCCGTTGTCCGTATCTTCAAAGATATCGAATCCAATCTCACTCAATTCAGCCATTAAAATATCAGTAATCTCGACACTTGCCGAAATACGTAGTTGCTTTGTAGCCATGGTAAACAGAAATTAGGGAGTAACCGGATTCGGGTCTTTTTTGCCAAAAACAGAAAAATGAATATAGCGTTTTGGCTGCGTACGAAAATCAATAAGCAACTTATCTAAATCCAATAGTGATTTATTCAAGCCATTGTATAGTGAATCGTTAACCAATAATTTCCCCGCTGTCCCTTGACCTTGCTCAAGTTTCGAAACGATTTTTTGCAAAGAACTGATGGCTTTACCTGCCTCCTGCAAGGTTTGTCCAATTCGTACGGCTTGTAAGGAATCCGCAACGGTATTGAACTTCGTTAACAAGGGCTTTAACTGCTTTTCCGTTTCGGTCAAACTTTGCGTCAAGGACTTCATATTCGCCGTAATCTGCTTCACATTCGCTTTATTGTCGGCCACTAACTCCGTCACCGACCCATTGATATTGGTCACCGCCGAATTCGAATTTTTAATCAATTCATTCAAATGAGTTCCTGTATGTTCAAATTTCTTACTAATGGTTCGGAAGGAAATCAACAAAGAATCCGCATTCGATAGAACAGGAAGCGCGCGTTCCTTAAGTAAAGCGGAAAGCCCTTTTTCGGTTGTCCCGATCAGTGTGCTTTCGCTAGGCAAAGATCCTTTCCCC
This sequence comes from Aquirufa sp., assembly GCA_046073805.1. Classification (GTDB taxonomy): domain Bacteria; phylum Bacteroidota; class Bacteroidia; order Cytophagales; family Spirosomataceae; genus Aquirufa. The sequence continues at coordinate 6,515 of JBJTMZ010000255.1, read as the reverse complement.
AACAATTCCAAACGCATTACTTTGCCTCCAAGCAAGGCGCCATCGGAAAGCACAACCAAAGATTTATCTGGAAGGATTAAATCCTTATTGATGCGAAGCGTTACCTTAATTTTATTCCCATCTTCGGGCAACAATTCTACTTTTTTGACTTTACCCACCTCGATTCCATTCAACAGAACCTGATTAGAGGCGGTTAGGCCATCCACATTTTCATAGGTAACGTAATAGATTTTTGAGGAAGAGAAAACATCATTCCCTTTTAAAAAATTAAACCCAAAATACAGGATCAGGAAGGCGATTAATGCCAAAAAACCAACCTTTAATTCGTTGCTTTGAAACATAGTGGGTTTATTTTTCGATTTCTAATTTATACTTTTTGAAGGCCGTCGCAATCGCTTCCGCCACTTCAATTTGTCCTTTTTCTGAGTTCAAATATTCTTCTTCAGTCGGATTGGTTAAAAAACCCGTCTCCACCAGAACACTGGGCATCGCCGTACGCCAGATAACTAAAAAACCCGCTTGCTTAACACCAAAACTTTTACGTTTGAATGTCTTTGAAAATTCATCTTCTACGTTTGAGGCAAACTTAACTGAATTTGCCATGAAGGCACTTTGGTAGTTTGCCATCATGATGTGAGCCAAGGGCGAATTCGGGTCAAATCCATTGTAGGATGTTTGATAATCCTTCTCTTGCAAGATTACGGAGTTTTCACGCTTCGCTACATTTAGATTGCCATCAGTCTTGTGTAAACCCATGGTATAGGTTTCCGTTCCATAAGCAGATTTATTTACGGCAGCATTGCAATGTACAGAAATAAATAGATCCGCTTTGTTGCGATTGGCTATGTCGGCACGCTCAAAAAGTTCAATAAATTCATCCGTTTGGCGTGTGTAAATAATTTTCAGATCGGGATACTCCGCTTTCAATTTTTTCCCTAATTCCAAAATGATTTTCAAGGTTACCTTCCCTTCACGCGCTCCTGTAGGCCCCAAACAACCCGGATCTTTCCCACCATGTCCTGCATCCAAACAAACCGTCTTAATTAGATTCTTTACCGGGCGAGCCGGCTCAATTGTCGGCATCGTTGCCGAAATAATTGACAAGGCAAAACCAAGAACAAAAATAACTCGGATAGATGAAAACATTATTTTTCGGATTATTACACTTAGGTACCAAGCAATGATGTAATTTTGCAAATTCATTGCAAGGACAAATATAATTTTTAAATTCCATTTGATAAAGAAATCCACATATTACCTTTTACTGAGCTGGGCTTTGTTCTGCACATTACCAGAACTGCGGGCACAACGGGTAATCTTGGCGGATTCCACACAAAAATCCTTAGCCAAAACAGATACCGTTGCGAAATCCCAGGATTTACAAACCACGGTATTTTATTCTGCGGTGGACTCCACGGTACTTGATGCCGACAAACAAGTCGTTCATCTTTACGGAAATGCCAAAGTAAAATACGGCGAAATCAGTTTGGAATCGAGTTACATTCGCCTAGATTGGGATAAAAACGAGGTTTATGCAATCGGTCGGTATGACTCAACCAGCCATAAAATGGAGGGTTTGCCTGTGTTTACCCAAGGCTCCGACAAATACGATTCGGATGAAATTCGCTATAATTTTAAAACGAAACGGGCGGCTATTAAAGGAATTGTGACCCAACAGGGGGAGGGATTTGTGCAGGGGAAAACCGTAAAAAAAGACGAGGAAGATAATCTTTACATCCGAAATGCGATCTACACGACTTGTAATTTAAGTCATCCCCATTTTCACATCAAAGCGAGTAAAATCAAGGTTGTTGGCAAAAAAGAAATCATTTCCGGTCCTTTTCACTTTGAATTAAATGACATCCCTTTACCCATCGGACTTCCCTTTGGTTTCTTCCCCTATTCACAACCGAGAGAAGCTGGGAAATCGGGGATACTAGTTCCTACCTATGGCGAGGAACCTACCGGTAGAGGGTTTTACCTGCGAGAGGGAGGTTATTACTGGGCGGCCAGTGAAAATATTGGCATTCGTTTTACGGGCCAAATCTATTCCAAAGGAGGCTGGGGATTGGGAGCAAATTCTCAATATAATAAGCGTTACCGCTATACAGGAAGTTTTAACTTAGCGTTTAATCGCAATTCCAATGGGGATGAATTTAACCCTACGAAACGTACTGATTTCGCTTTACAGTGGTCGCATAGTCCAAGAAGTTTAGGCAACTCCAGTTTTTCAGCATCCGTCAATATTGCCTCAAATTCCTACAATCAATACAATAACTTCAACACGCAACAATATCTTTCAAACACGATTGGATCGTCCGTACAATACACCAAAAACATCGGCCAAACCTTTCGGAGTAGTATCAGTTTACGGATTAATCAAAACACAACCACACGTGTTTTTGATGCAGGCACGGAGTTCAGTTTGGGCTTAAATCAATTTCAACCCTTCAAACGGAAGTCGAGTGTAGGTGATCGATTCATGGACCAGTTTCGGGTAGGATTAGACTTCTCAGGAGGGATTTCAATGACGAACCAAATCTCTGACCCTTATACCCGCTATGAATTTGACGTATATCCAAGAGAAACGAATAGTCAGCGAGGTATTATTCAAAAACCATTTATCCCAACCGGTGCCAATGATTTACCTCCGGGAGTCATCGCCGTTGATGCAAGTACAATTCCCTTGCTATGGGAAAAGGCGCAAACCAAGTTTAATTACAGCATTCCGATTTCACTCCCCAACATCAAGTTGAATCGTTACATCAACGTAACGCCAGGCGTATCTTGGTCTGGAAATATGTATACGCGTTCTTACAAGTACACCTACATGAAGTCGGACTCAACGGTGCGAATCGATACGGTTGGTGGATTGCCAAAATTCAACTCGCAAATCTCTTTTTCTGCGAGTATGAACACGCGCTTATTCGGTACGGCACGCTTTAAAAAGGGCCGCCTCGAGGCCTTAAGACATACGATGGTTCCTTCCATTAGTGTGAGTTATACACCCGATTATTCAGATCCAACCTACGGTTATTTTCAGGATGTTCGCATTAATAATCGGAAGTTCATCAACGCGGCTGGCGAGGAGCAAATTGGAGATATCCGACGAATCAGTACCTTCGACCCACGTATTTTATCCTATGGAGGAGCCTCCGGGGCCATCAGTTTCGGTATTCAAAATAGCCTAGAAGCCAAGTTGAAAACCAAATCCGATACCGCCACCAAGCAAAATGAAAAGTTAAGCTTGATTGATAACTTTGGAATTAATGGTTCCTACAATTTCTTAGCCAAAGAATATCCCTTATCGAATATTGGATTTACGGCAAATTCGAGGGTAAAAGAATTTGACATCAACATTGGCGGAAGCTTAGATCCATATTCCTACGTGCAGGATAAGGCATTTTTTGATATGGGTCGACGTACAAATGAATACATGTTCAGTAAGGGAGAAGGACTAGGCCGATTACAATCATTTAACCTTTCGATCGGAAGACGCTTTGCCCCAAGCACGGCGAAAAAGCCCAAGACGAGTGAGCTTGGGTCTGAGGCTCAATTGAAACAAATTAATCGAAATATGGATGATTATGTCGATTGGAATGTGCCTTGGACATTTTCATTCTCTTATCAGTTTAGTTACAATCGCATGGGCCTAGCCGATCCGCAGAAAATTAGCGGATTAACCTTTCAAGGGGATGTCAGTTTGAGCGAGAAATGGAAGTTTTCGGTAAGTTCGGGTTATGACTTTAAATACAGTGGTCTGACATACACGAATATGTCCGTTCACCGCGATTTACACTGCTGGGAAATGAACTTTAACTGGACCCCGATTGCGAGTCCATTCTTTGGCAGAGCGAGTAACTACTCGTTCGATTTACGTGTAAAATCAAGTTTGTTGCAAGACTTGAAAATCTCCCGACGTAGAAGTTTCTACGACAAGGGAGGCTTCTAATTCAACTTATCCTTAAAGGCCTTCAGGAATTTATCCATCTTAGGCTTGATGACAATTTGACAATAAGGCTCCGTGCCGTTTTGATTGTAGTAATCTTGGTGGTAATCTTCCGCGGGATAAAAGGCACTCGCTGTAGCTACCTCCGTCACAATCGGATTTGGGAAAACCTTCTTCGCATTTAAGTTGGCCTTCCATTCTTGTGCAGCTTTCAGTTGCGCCTCCGAATGCGCAAAGATGGCGGAGCGATATTGCGTGCCAACATCAGCACCCTGTCGATTGAGTGTTGTGGGATCGTGGGTTTGCCAGAAAACTTCAAGTAAGGTTTCGAAGGAAATTACTTGAGGGTCATAGGTAACTTGGCAAACTTCGGCATGACCGGTGAGGCCTGAACAAACTTCCCGATACGTAGGGTTTTTTAATTGACCACCCATATAACCTGAGGTTACGGAATGAACTCCTTTGAGACGCTGATAAACGGCTTCTACGCACCAGAAGCAACCGGCACCGAAAGTAATTGTATCTAATTTTGCTGTATTCATGGCTTGTTGGGTTTGAGCAGATTTGGTCGAACTTCCGCAGGAAATGTGCGTGAGCACCATGGAAATAAGACCAATCAGAGCAATATTTTTGAGCAGCTTATTCATTTCATTTTAAATTTAGGTAGTTTTGCGCTCCGTTTTACTTGGGTATAACGACAAGAACACATGAAAGGTTTTGAACAATCCATCGAGAAAACTTGGACTGCTGCATGGCAAGATAGCCGATTTCGTTGGCAATTGATAGCTGCCATCGGTGTATTTGCTATTTTCCCCTGGAAAGCAGATGACTATTTCCAATGGATTCAACTTCGAGAGGGTCAAGTTCTGCGGGACATCGTCCTTGAGAAAATCCCTGCGTACAATGTATCCATCCCCATTTTTGCAATCATTTACGTAAGTGTTATCTACTTGTTGATTCGAATTATTCGCCGGCCTAAGCACTTTTTATGGTTTGCATGGGCCTTTAATTTGGAAACGATCCTCCGATTTATTTGCATCTATGGGGTGGCATTAAACCCACCATTACGTTTAGTAGATTTACACGACCCTATTGCGGAACTGTTTATTTATGGGGAAAATATGGCTATCACAAAGGACCTATTCTTTTCCGGCCATACGGCTACCATGGTCTTTGTATGTTACTTTTTGCCAACAAAATTAGAAAGAGGAATCGCCTTGGGCTTGACGTTAATTTTGGTGAGTTTATTACTCGTCCAACATGTCCATTATAGTCTCGATATAGTAGCGGCCCCTGTGGCCACTTGGATGTCCATTCAAATAGCGAAACGTTTGATTTCCTAACGAGATCGCTTGGATGAATAAGACTTCGCGTCTAATTTTTCGAAAACAGAATTATTCGATTTATATTCCGGAATGACATCTTTGATTTTTCCAACGATGTCATTGCTATCCCCTTCTTCCAGCAATCTCAGAATTTCTTGAATCTGCGTCTCCATGAAGGCAAAACTTGGTGAATTTACCTTGGCCTTTAGGATTTTAGGATGATGCGTAGGTAGCGTATTTTCATCATTGTTGAGTAGCTCTTCGTACAATTTCTCTCCGGGGCGCAAACCGGTAAATTTGATCTCAATATCTCGCTCTACGCGCAATCCACTCAGCGTGATCATCTTTTTTGCCAGGTTGACGATCTTAACTGATTCGCCCATATCAAATACGAAGACCTCGCCACCATCACCCATTGTTGCGGCCTCTAAAACAAGTTCACAAGCTTCTGGGATGGTCATGAAATATCGCGTGATTTCAGGATGAGTTACTGTCACCGGGCCACCGCGCTCAATCTGTTTTTTGAACAAGGGAATAACCGAACCACTTGACCCTAACACATTGCCAAAACGCGTAGCTATAAACTTGGTATAAACCCCTTCGATGCCGTTCAAGGATTGTGTGTACATTTCTGCGAAACGTTTCGTCGCACCCATGACATTCGTCGGATTCACTGCTTTATCCGTTGAAACCATGATAAACTTATCCACACCGTGGTCTACGGCCAAATCTGCCAAAGTTTGTGTACCCAGAATATTAACCTTTACGGCCTCGTAGGCATTTTTTTCCATGAGCGGCACATGTTTGTAGGCAGCGGCATGGAAAACTAATGAAGGTTTATGGGTCCGAAAAATAGCGGCTAAGCGATTCTTATCTGTTACGTCCGCAATCTTTACCACAAGTTCTGTATTGGTAGGAATAAGACTTGAAAGCTCGTACTCTAAGTCAAAAAGCCCCGATTCCGACTGATCAACCAGAATAATCTTAGAGGGGAAATAGGCGATTAATTGACGAACGATTTCACTACCAATGGACCCGGCAGCGCCTGTAACCATGACAGACTTGGAATTAATCTCCTGGCTGATTTGTTGGTTATTCATTTGAATCTCCTCACGGCCCAACAAGTCTTCAATTTTGACGTTATGAATTTGATTTAAGGCAAACTCTCCATTCACCCACTTGTCGACCGGGGGAAGAATTTTAACCACGACACCTCGGTCTAAGAAAACCTCCGAGATTTT
>JBJTMZ010000254.1:0-4948 GCA_046073805.1 Aquirufa sp. | reverse complement strand
TTACCTGTCAAACGAACCTTATCAGCATTGATAACGATCACTTGATCTCCACAATCTACGTGCGGTGTGTACGAAGCCTTATGCTTTCCACGAATAATTTTCGCGATTTCAGAGCATAGACGACCTAAAATTTGGTTTTCGGCATCTACTACCACCCAGTCCTTCTGAACTGTAGCTTTATTGGCAGAGATCGTTTTGTAACTTAAAGTATCCACTTTTAATAATGTTTAACTGTTGAATCATTTCCACCAAGACCACGGAATTTGCCTTAAGGATTTGATTATGACCTATTTTATCTTTCAAACGGGCATTCAATCGAAAAATGGGAGTGCAAATTTAGAAAATCAAGAACTAATATGCAAGGGCATGTTGAAAATATTTGGCAATAAAAAAGGAGGCCTTAGCCTCCTTCCTTCAAATGCACTTTTTAGTCTTAAATTCCACTCATGTCAAATGTTTCCATGAAGGCTGTTGTGAACTTACCCGACTGAAAACCAGGGTCATCCATCAACTTAATGTGGAATGGAATCGTTGTTTTGATGCCTTCAATCACAAATTCTTGAAGGGCTCTCTTCATACGTAGTAATACCTCCTCGCGGCTTTGACCACTCACGATTACCTTCGCGATCATCGAGTCATAGTTTGGTGGGATGGTATAGCCTGAATACACATGGGAATCGATACGAACTCCGTGGCCACCCGGTAGGTGTAGGTTCGTGATTTTACCCGGTGATGGGCGGAAACCGTTCGCTGGATCCTCCGCATTAATTCGGCACTCCAATGCGTATAATTTCGGGAAGTAGTTTTGGCCCGAAATCGGGATACCTGCCGCTACTTTGATTTGTTCTTTGATTAAGTCGAAATCCGTTACCTCTTCCGTAATTGGGTGTTCTACCTGAATACGGGTGTTCATTTCCATGAAATAGAAGTCACCGTTCTTGTCGACCAAAAATTCAATCGTTCCCGCTCCTTCATATCCAATCGCCGATGCACCTGCGATGGCAGCCTCACCCATTTTCTTACGAAGTTCGTCGGTAAGGGCAGGTGATGGCGTTTCTTCACAAAGTTTTTGGTGACGTCGTTGGATCGAGCAATCACGTTCTGATAAATGGCATACTTTACCAAAACGATCACCCACCACCTGAATTTCAATGTGGCGAGGTTCTTCCACGAATTTCTCCATGTACATACCGTCGTTTCCGAAGGCTGCAGCAGCCTCCATTTTGGCATCATCCCACAATTTACGGAATTCCGATTCTTCACGTATGATACGCATACCTCGACCACCACCACCGGCTGTTGCCTTAATGATTACAGGGTATTTGATGGCTTTGGCTAATTCAATGGCTTCTTCTACGGTATCCAACAAACCGTCTGAACCTGGAATGACAGGAACTCCGGCTTTCTTCATCGTATCTTTCGCGGTAGCCTTATCTCCCATTTGGTTGATCATCTCTGCTGAAGCGCCAATAAACTTGATGCTATGTTCCGCACAAATGCGCGAAAATTCCGCATTTTCAGATAAGAATCCGTAACCTGGGTGAATAGCATCTGCGCCCGTTACCTCAGCCGCTGAAATTAAAGCGGGGATACTTAAGTAAGAGTCTCGGCTTGGCGGCGGTCCGATACAAACGGCCTCATCCGCAAAACGCACGTGTAAACTCTCACGGTCAGCCGTGGAATACACCGCGACTGTTTTTATTCCCATTTCCTTGCAAGTACGGATGATGCGTAAGGCAATTTCACCTCGATTTGCAATTAGTATTTTTTTAAACATAGTAATTGATTTGTCTAATCGCATACTCAAACCCAAGGTGGTATGCGCTAGGCTCATAATTAAGCTTTTTCTACCAAGAATAACGGTTGGTCAAACTCCACAGGGCTTGCATTATCCACCAAAATTTTCACGATTTTACCCGATACTTCGGAGTCGATTTCGTTGAACAATTTCATCGCCTCAATCATGCAAAGTGTTTTGCCGGGAGCGATTTCAGATCCTACCTCTACATAGTTTTCCTTGTCCGGTCCCGCTGCACGGTAGAAAGTACCGATCATTGGCGATTTAACAGTGTATAGATTATCTGCTACAGGCGCCGCTGCAGGTGCTGCTGCCGGAGCCGCGGGTGCTGCTGCTACGGGTGCTGCCGCTACAGGTGCCGGAGCTGCCGCAACTGTTACGGTAGGTGCCGCTGCACTATTTTTTTTCACTGAAACTTTTAATCCCTCCGTTTCAATGCTTACTTCTGCTAGAGGTGATTTTGCGATGTAATCCAATAATCGCTGTATTTCTTTCGTATCCATTTCGGTTATATAATAAAGGTTGACCGTTTACTAAGTTTTGACAAATGTAGCAGAAATTACTTAACGCGTTCTGCGTATGCGTAAGTTCTTGTATCTACTTTGATGATTTCATCTTGTTCGATGAAAATAGGCACTGTAATGGTAGCGCCTGTTTCTACCGTCGCTGGTTTTTTCGGTGAGTTGGCCGTATCCCCACGAACACCTGGTTCTGTATAAGTTACTTTCAATTCCACGAATGGAGGCAATTCGCATGATAAGGCAGAATCATCTTCCGTGTTAATCAAAATCTCTACCTCTTGGCCTTCTTTCATCAAATCAGCCATTACCACCAAGTTTTCACCCAATAAGATTTGCTCAAATGATTCATTGTCCATGAAGTTGAAACCAAACTCATCCTTGTAGATGAATTGGAATTTTCTGCGCTCCACACGTACCGGGTAAATCGATACGCCTGAGTTGAACGTATTATCAATTACCTTTCCGGATGTTAAGGAACGCAATTTAGTCCGAACGAACGCTGGACCTTTTCCCGGTTTTACATGAAGAAATTCAATGATCGAATATAAATCGTCATTGTACTTGATCACCATTCCATTTTTAATATCTGCTGTAGTTGCCATTGTGTTTTGTTGATTATTTTGGATCGTACGCCCATGTTACGTAGGCAGACCCCCATGTAAAGCCGCCGCCAAAAGCCGCGAATATTAATTTATCTCCTTTTTTCAATTGCTTCTCATAATCCCACAAACAAAGTGGAATCGTCGCCGCTGTCGTATTTCCGTATTTCTGGATGTTCAACATTACCTTGTCTTCGCTTACGCCCATCCGACTTGCCGTTGCATCAATAATGCGCTTATTCGCCTGATGAGGCACCAAGAAACGAATATCGTCGCCCACCAAGTGATTGCGTTCCATGATCTCCGCTGAAACATTCGCCATGCGGGTTACGGCAAATTTATAAACCGCTTGACCCTCCTGACGGATATAATGTAGTTTTTGTTCTACCGTTTCATGCGTTGGGGGATAGGCACTACCGCCACCCTTTTGCATTAAACTTTCACATCCTTCACCATCCGATTTCAAGATGAAATCTTGAACACCCAAACCTTCTGTATTCGGTTCCAACATCACCGCTGCGGCTCCGTCTCCAAATAAGATACAGGTGGTGCGGTCGGTGTAGTCGACAATCGCCGACATCTTATCCGCACCTACCACAATAACTTTATTGTAACGACCTGATTCGATGAAAGCGGTCCCAACAGCCAAAGCATTTAGGAATCCAGAACAAGCGGCCGCCAAATCAAAGGAGGCTGTCTCGCGAATACCTACCGCCTTGCAAATCATGTTGGAGGCAGATGGAAATAAGTAATCTGGGGTCACGGTGGCGCAGATTAATAAATCTACTTGATCCGGCGTAACATTGGTTTTGCGTAATAACTCCTCCACGGCTTTGGCACCCATCACAGATGTTCCCTGGCCTTCACCTTTTAAGATGCGACGCTCTTTGATGCCGGTGCGGGTGGTAATCCACTCATCGTTTGTATCAACTAGCTTTTCTAATTCTTCATTCGTAAGCACATATTCCGGGACATATCCTGCCACACCGGTAATGGCTGCACTGCGTTTATTTGACATGTTATATTAGTTATTTTCGAAAGCAGCCTTAATTTTTTGGCTAACGTTCGATTTTACTATGTTTTGGCACAATTTAACCATGTTCATGATGGCGGTTGGACTCGAAGCACCGTGCGCAATGATGACATTTCCATTGATGCCAATAATAGGACTTCCTCCATAATTCTCGTAATTGGTGCGCTCCACAAACTCGTTCACCATCCCCTGCTCCTTCATGATGTTGTAGATGGATTCGCCCATTTTAAGGACAATATTTCCTGTAAAACCATCTGTGACAATCACATCGGCTTTTCCACGGAAAACATCTTTTCCTTCCAGGTTCCCAACAAAATTTAGTTTATCATTTGCTTTGAGTAAAGCATGTGTGGCTTGCGTTAAGATCGATCCTTTTTGTTCTTCCTCACCGATGTTCAATAGACCTACGCGTGGACGCTCAATGCCGCGGGTTGCCGCTGCATAAACAGATCCCAACACGGCCCATTGCTCCAACATCTCCGGTTTGCAGTCGGCATTCGCACCAATGTCCAACATCACCGAATGCGAACCATCCGTTTGCGGAATAAATCCGGCAATCGCTGGGCGTTGAATACCTTCAATGGTTTTGAGAGAGAATAAAGAGCCGACCATCATAGCACCCGTATTTCCGGCTGATGCGAAAATATCGGCTTTGCCTTCCTTTAAAAGCGCAAACCCAACTCCGATGCTGGAATTGGGTTTTTGCGATAATGCTCGGGTGGGATGTTCTCCCATTTCGATCACGTCATCCGCGTTAATCACGCGAATTTGGCTGCCCGTGTAAGCACGTTCAGCTAAAAGTTTATTAATTGTATCGGCTGGACCTACCGCAAGAATTGTTTCTTCCGGGGCTAAGTTTGAAATCGCTAAAAGAATCCCATCAACTACTGCTTCTGGGGCATAATCCCCGCCCATCACGTCGATTGCTATGTTCATTCAATAGGTGTTTAAATACTAAAACTAAGGACAAAAATAGTATTAATTTTAGTCAAAAAAT
>JBJTMZ010000253.1:0-17074 GCA_046073805.1 Aquirufa sp. | reverse complement strand
CATCGCGTCCCGCAAAATTAGGCGGTTTTGATAAGCCGTTTGGCTTAATTTACCCGCTGCCAAAAGTGCCTTTTCCTTGGAAGGATAGGCCAAATCCCCGAAGAAATCGAATTTTGTTCCCATATCTAAGGGCTTGCCTTGGGCGTCAGCGACTGTTAAATCCAAGGCAGACCCATAATTATGGATGGAATGTTCCTTCGGATTAGCCACATATTTTTGCCGTTCTGCCGGTGGATATTGGGTTAATGTATTCCACAAAACCCACTGAATGGATAGGGGGCGCGCCGCATCGTAAATCAATAAATGATACCCCGGATGTTTCTTTTCCAAAGCTGCCTGAGCCTTCTTTAACATGTCCAATACCGGCTTTTGCACATAGGCATGTTGGAGACAACCATAAACATCCTTGCCCATGAAATTATCGGCCGTCGCATATTTCAATTCCACCATCACACCAGGGGCGTTCGACGAGACCTCTAAGAGCCCTTGCTTTTGCATGGCGAGCTCATAGGAGCAATTCGTTTTTTGAGCCCAAACGGCGTAGGAGAGGAGCAGAAGGAGCAGGGTGCGCATATTAATCAGAGATTTTCCCTAAATTTAACCAAATTTCCTCGACCCTATGGCATTAAACTGGATTTGGTTTTTATTCTTCGGCGTGGCCTTTGTGGTCGCCATCATTCAATACCTATTCTTTGGAAATGCCGATATATTCAAAATCCTGGTCGACGGGATGTTCGATTCCGCCGAAATCGCCGTCATGAAAATCGCCTTGCCACTAGCTGGTGTCATGACTTTTTTCATGGGAATTTTGCAAGTAGGAGAGAAGGCGGGTGCTATCCATTTTTTAGCCCGCAGAATCGGTCCTTTTTTCGCTCGTTTATTCCCTGAGATTCCGAAAGACCACCCCGTTCATGGGCAAATGATCATGAACTTTTCGGCGAATTTACTGGGATTAGACAATGCCGCAACGCCCTTTGGGTTAAAGGCGATGCAAAGTTTGCAAGACGTAAATCCCGATAAAGAAACCGCGTCGAATTCACAAATAATGTTCCTGGTCTTACACTCCGCAGGACCCGTGTTGATTCCATTGAGTATTATGGCCCAGCGGGCTATCTACGGCGCACAAGATGCCTCTGATATCTTTATTCCTTGCCTCATGGCAACCTATGCCACGACAATTACGGGTTTAATCTTTGTCGCGATCAAACAAAAAATCAACTTGTTGGAGCCCACACTCTTTGCTTGGCTCGCTGGCTTAACGGCCTTTTTAGGGGGTGTTTTGTGGTATTTCAGCTCTTTGTCCAAAGAGGCGATTGAAATTCAATCCAAAGTCATCTCAAACGGGATTTTATTCCTATTAATCTTCTCCTTTATCGCAGCCGCGATGCGCAAGAAAATCGACATTTTTGGAACCTTTGTGGAAGGAGCGAAAGGGGGATTTGAAACATCAGTCAAAATCATTCCCTACCTCGTGGGAATGCTGGTGGCGATTTCTTGTTTACGAAATTCTGGAGTATTGGGCTATCTAGTTGACGGAATTAAATACTTGGTAGATTTGTCGGGCATTGATAATCGCTGGGTGGATGCCATGCCAACGGCCTTATTGCACCCCGTGAGTGGCAGCGGTTCGCGCGCCATGATGATTGATACGATGAAGACCTTTGGGTCGGATTCGTTTGTGGGTCGCTTGTCTTGTGTTTTCCAGGGATCTGCAGAAACGGTCTTGTACGTGGTGGCCTTATACTTTGGCTCCGTACAGGTGCGTAACATTCGTTATACCTTATGGGCGGGTCTATTCGCTGATTTTGTCGGTATCGCGACTGCGATTTGGGTCAGCTATTTGTTTTTTGGCTAATTCAAAGGAAGGAGCAAAGAAATGTTTCCTCCAATGGTATTGGGTTTCCAACTACCCTTATCGGCACCCAAAGAAGCTTTTAATTGGGCATCATAACCCATCAATTCAATCGGGCGCTGCCATTCAATTCCGATGGAATATTGTTTTTTCACGGGGACATATTCTTCACCGAACCACCCAATAGCATTCGATAATGAGCCGCGCACTTTCAGGTTATTTTCACCTATTTTGGCCTCAATTCCAACATAAAAAGCTTCAACCCGATTATTGTCAAAATAGGTTTGATCGCTAGCCGTTAAATCGGTTTCAGAATCCAAGGTCATCATTGGCGTTCCAATACCTTTACCTAAATAAGTCCAACCTTCGCGATAAACGCTATTATTGAAGTAATTATCTAAGCCCCGATTAACATTGGAATCGTTAAATACATTCCCGCCTTGTGAGCTTGTATTCAAATATTCCAAAACCACTTTCAGAAGCCCCTGATTGGCTTTTCGCGTAAACGAGATGCCATGTAATCCGTCGGTAATATTATTACCATGATACAACGAACCGTCTTCATAAACACTTTGGCGGTAGAAAAAGATTTTGGCCTTTGACCAATCTATTTCCATGCCCACATCTACAGAACCTAGGTGATTTCCGAGTCGATTCCAGCCATCATTAATCCCATATTTTGCGGTATCTCCGCCCACCACGTTCATACTTTGGCCCGTAATCATATAAAGATATTCTTTCAAGCCTGTGGCTATTTTTCCATTCTTTGCTGCCACATTCCCTGGATCCGCATATTTTAAAGTTCCTCCCCACTGTACCTGGTGATTAAAGCCGCCATAGAATTTAAATAACCAATTCGGTTTACCTAAGCGACCATAAAATGATTTCTGATGTAAATAAAAGTCTGCTACATCGCTACGTTGATTATCAAACCAACCGTGCGCGTAATTTCCCTTAAATCCCACAACGCCCTTAACAAATTTAGGCGCCCAATAGTCATTGACCACTAGATTAATCATAGGCATGGGGAGGGCGTTGCCTGACCAAATGTAGGATCCCGAACTAAGGGTTGAATCAGCCAATCCTTGTATTTGCTTTTTTCGTCCCGCCTGCAATTCGAATATGCCAAATTTCCCTTTCAGGTAAGCCTCTTGCAATAAAACATCGGCCTTGGTATCCGTCAGATTTACTAGTGCGCGAACACCAAAACCCCAGCTCGTTCGCTTATTCACTTCCGTAAAACCACTCCAAGAAACGGCCGCCGTGCTGTAATTTTCCTTTGTGGGAATCGCCCCATATTGATTCGCGCGTAACCAAAATGGAGTATACTTGTCAGAATTCAATCCCATACCCAGTTCTAAACTAGGGCCAGATTTATCCTGTGACAATGCACCAAAGGCCAATAAAGAAAATAGTACTACCGCGCGAAAACGCATGAATTTGAATTTAGAAGTGCAAAATACAAAAAAGGGGCAAAATTTTACTACGTAAAGACGCGATACTTCGCGTCTCAAAATTCCTACTCCACCCTCGCCACCAACTCAAACCCTAAAGAATTGATGCGCAAACGAACCTCATGTCGATTTTTAATCCCCACGACTTCCGCCTTTTTGCCTTTTAATGCCCCGGCATCGATGGTGATAAAATCCCCAACTTGTAGAGTATTTCCAAAGACCTCAACAGCTGCATGTTCCGATAAAAACTGTTGGATAGCTAAGATTTCGTCGTCCTGAATGACTGCGGGTTTACTTAACCAATACACGAAATTAACCACACCAAGCGTTCGACGGACAATTGACCCTTGTTGCTCAAGATCAATATTGACAAAAACATACGAACGAAATAGGGGTTCTTCGGTGATTTTTTTGCGGTCTGACCACTGTTTTTCGCGCTTGTTTACGGGACAATAAGCCTCGATACCAGCTTCTTGTAGGCGCAAGGTGACTTTCTTCTCCGTGCGCGATTTTGTATAAACCGCATACCAAGCCATGTTATAATCGAGCGTCTACCGTGGACTTATCCAAAACCGATTTGATATCAAAAATCACCCCGTCTTTAGCTTTTAGTTCGCCATATCCGAGGTCTAAAAACTCGCGATGGGCCACCGTTAATACAATTGCATCATAATCCTTGCCTAAGCTAGAAACCAAATCGATTCCATGCTCATGCGCAACCTCTTTGGCATTCGCCCAAGGATCATATACATCGACATCCATTCCAAAATCAACCAGCTCCTTGTAAATATCCACCACACGCGAATTTCGAATGTCTGGACAGTTTTCTTTGAAGGTAATTCCCAGCATTAAGGTCTTGGCTCCGCCTATTTTCTTGCCTTTTTGAATCAACAATTTCACCAGCTTATTCGCCACGAAAATACCCATGTTGTCATTCACCCGGCGGCCAGATAATATCACCTGTGGATAATAGCCTAAGCTTTCCGATTTATGTAATAAATAGTACGGGTCCACGCCGATGCAATGGCCACCCACTAAACCTGGTTTAAAATTCAAGAAATTCCACTTGGTTCCCGCCGCCTCTAATACCTCTGTCGTATCGATTCCCATGCGGTCAAAAATCAGGGCCAATTCATTGACGAAGGATATATTCACGTCTCGTTGTGCATTCTCAATCGCCTTGCTAGCCTCGGCAACTTTTAATGAAGACGCCTTGTGCGTTCCCGCGACAATAATCGAACGATACAACTGATCCACCCACTCCGCTATTTCCGGCGTTGAACCCGAGGTAACCTTCTTAATTTTAGTCAAGGTATTTACCTTATCGCCCGGATTAATCCGTTCTGGTGAATACCCGCAGAAAAAGTCTTGATTAAATACTAAACCGGAATGTTTTTCCAACACAGGAACACAGTCTTCCTCCGTACAACCCGGATAAACCGTAGATTCGTAAATCACGACATCGCCTTTCTTAAGCACCTTTCCAATCATTTCGGATGCCTTTAAAAGTGGGCTTAAGTCGGGTTTCTTAAAATGATCAATGGGGGTCGGTACCGTTACAATGAAGGTATTACAAGAAGCCATATCCGCAACTTGCGACGAAAAACGCAATTGTATAGATTCCGCTAATTGGGCTGCACTTACTTCTTGGGTGCGGTCGATTCCCGACTGTAATTCGGCTATTCGAGACGAGTCAATATCAAAACCTAGGGTTGGGTATAATTTACCAAACTCAACAGCTAGTGGAAAACCCACATAGCCCAATCCGATAATCGCTATCGATGGATTCATACTATTTGGTAAATAATTGTACGTCGGCCGCCATCATGTCTTTCACCAAGGCAGGTAAATCGTATTTCAATTTCCAGCCTAGTTTTTCTTTGGCTTTCGTTGGGTCACCAATCAACAACTCCACTTCTGTAGGACGGAAATAACGCGGATCTACCGCAACCACTTCCTTACCAATTTCTACTTGATAAGCCGGATTATTGCAGGCCTTAATTTTGGCAACTTCGTTAACGCCTTCGCCGCTAAACTCAACTTCGATTCCTACCTCGTTAAACGCCATTCGGATAAAATCCCGTACCGTTGTGGTAATACCGGTTGCAATGACAAAATCTTCTGGTTTTTCTTGTTGTAAAATCAACCACATTGCCTCTACATAGTCTTTGGCATGTCCCCAATCACGCTTGGCATCTAGATTCCCCAGATACAATTTATCCATCTGACCTAAAGCAATTTGCGAAACGCCACGTGTAATTTTACGCGTCACAAAAGTTTCACCACGTAAGGGTGATTCATGATTGAAAAGAATTCCGTTGACCGCAAACATATCATAAGCCTCGCGGTAGTTTACCGTAATCCAATAACCATATAATTTGGCCACGGCATAGGGAGAACGCGGATAAAAAGGTGTTTTCTCCGACTGGGGTACTTCTTGTACCAAACCATATAATTCAGACGTAGAAGCTTGATATATTTTCGTCTTCTTCGTTAAGCCTAAAAGTCGTACAGCCTCTAAAATTCGCAATGTACCGATTCCGTCTACTTGTGCTGTATATTCCGGCTCATCAAAAGAAACCTTTACGTGTGACATCGCACCCAAATTGTAAATCTCGTCGGGCTGCACGTCTTGAATGATGCGAATAATGTTCGTTGAATCACTTAAGTCGCCGTAATGCAAATGAAACTGCGACGAATTTACATGCGGATCCTCATATAGATGATCAATTCGATGCGTATTGATTAAAGAACTTCTTCGCTTGATTCCGTGAACGACGTAATTCTTGCTCAACAATAGTTCTGCTAAATACGCCCCATCTTGTCCGGTTATACCCGTTATGAGGGCTACTTTCTTTTGCTCTGACATACATCCTATTTAATAATTCCCGCAGGAATTTCTTACAAACCTCAAAATTACGAAAATTATGCGGAGCACTCAACCCAAAATGTGAAAACACAATCTTTTTATTGGTAAAGCGCCAAAATTGCCTTTTCATGCTTGGCATAAATTGCTTTGCGTTTCAACTTCAGCGTAGGAGTAATCTCTCCATCCTGTACCGTAAACAAGCGCGGTAATAATACAAACTTCTTTACCTGTTCATATTTGGCGACAGAACCCATCGTAGACATCACCTCTTCCTCCATCTTTCGAATGACGTCTTTGTTTTGAATTAATTCCGCGGGGGTTCCAACCTCAATTCCGTGCTGTTTACACCAAACACCCAAGGCATTGAATTCGGGAATAATTAGGGCTGAAGGGAATTTTTGACCTTCTCCAACCACCATACACTGCTCAATGAATGCCGATTCTTTCAATTTATTCTCAACCAATTGAGGCGCGACATATTTTCCTCCTGATGTCTTAAATATTTCCTTTTTACGGTCTGTAATCTTCAAATATTTTCCTTCCACCATCTCACCAATATCCCCCGTATGGAACCAGCCATCCGCATCAATTGCTTCCGCCGTTGCCTCAGGATTTTTATAGTAGCCAATCATCACGGAATCTCCACGAACACAAATCTCTCCATCCTCCGCAATCTTTAATTCCATACTATCCACCAAACTTCCCACACAACCTATTTTAAAATCAGGAGGGTTGACCTGAGAAACAGAAATCACAGGAGATGTTTCTGTTAAACCATACCCTTCACTCACGGGAATCCCAGCCGCCCAAAATACGCGAGATAAGCGCGGTTGCAAAGCAGCAGAACCCGAGGCAATTAAGCGTACGTTTCCTCCCAAAGCCTCCTTCCATTTACTGAAGATTAACTTCCGATAAACCGCTAATTTCAACGAATCAAGTAATCCCAATTTGACCATCGGATCATACTGAAGTCCAAATTCAATGGCGCCAAAAAACAGTTTCCGTTTGATGCCCGTCAACTCATTTCCCTTCGCTAAAATCTTATCGTATACTTTCTCCAACAACCGTGGAACCGAAGCAAACATCGATGGTTTTACCTCCTTGATATTATCCGCGATCGTATCCATGCTTTCTGCATAATACACAGAAACCCCATAAGACATGTACATGTAAATATCCGTCCGCTCATAGATATGACAAAGCGGTAAAAAACTCAACGCACAATCCGTCGCACTTAAATCGAAAAACTTTCCGCGTATCAAGGCCTTGACATTGGAAACGATGTTGTGATGGGTTAACATGACACCTTTAGGCCGTCCAGTTGTTCCGGATGTATAGATCAAGGTCAACAAATCAGAAGGCTTCACCGCATCCATCAGAGGTTTCAAAGGAGCCCGATCTTTTCCAAAACCCGCGTCTTTCACATTTGTCCACATCTCGGTTCCATCCACCGGATCGAATGTGAAAATCTTTTTAATCTGCTTATTTCCTTTAGATGCTTCTTTGGCTTTCAGGTATAATTCTTCCCCCTCGACAAACACGTACTTGACTTCTGCATTTTCGAAAATAAATGCATAATCCTCCACGGTAATCGTCGGATACATAGGCACAGAAACCGCACCCACCAATTGAATCGCAAAATCAACAAAATTCCACTCTGGCCGATTCGCGGATATAATGGCAATTTTATCACCGGGTTTAACTTTTAAATCCAAAAGACCCAAAGCCAAATCCTGGATAATCTCTATACTTTCCTCTGAACTATAGCGACGCCATTCACCATTTCGCTTTAAACAAAATAAATCCGATTTATGAAGTCGATCATAAATAGGCAATAAATCAAAAACACGATTGAAATTGGAAAATTCGAGCATGGTTTATTATTTGTTGATTCGTTAGGTCAAAGTTAACAAAACAGCTCTTCCGTTTGTACTATTATATGAAAATTTTGTACAAGAAAGCAACTAAAGCTTACTTATCCACAAGTTATCCACAAGCTGAACTATATTTAAATACAATTTTACCTTAAAAACAATTCAATTATAAAAATAATATCAATATCGCACCAAAATGAAGATACCCCGCCAGCGTCTTTTTCCTTTTTCTATTTTATCCACATACATAAATTAAAAAAAGAAAAAGTTTTTAAAATCTTTTCTTTGTTTCTCTTTGTTGTTCTTTGTGGATAAGTGGATAAGTCTATTTTTACTTTGTAATTACTTGTAATTTAATAGGTTATACTTTTTACAAGCCGATCTACTTTGTGGATAAATAGGATGATTCACGTGGATAAGTGTTGACTTATACACATTTACGAGGAAGCTAATTTATTTATCCACAATTGTCCACAGGTTATGTGGATAAAATGGGTGTTTATTGTGGACTTATCAACACATCCGTGATCTGAAAATTAGCCTTTAATTTTATCTTGGTTGGAAAATAATGAATAGCCTCGGGTTTTGTTTTTGTTCTAAAGTTGCCTAAATCCCAAAGTCCATTTTTGTTTTGATCTTCAATGGCACGCAATTCATATAAACCTGGTTCCACGTGTGGAAATTCAAATTTTGTCTCAGCTATTTGTTGGTATGCTAAGCTTTTAGTATCTGATTTTATTAACTGAAATATGAAATTTCCTGACGGAATATTGATGCGTCCAGATATACTTCCATAGTTCTCTAAATTTTGAAATTCAAAGCTTTGCGTAAAAATCTGTGAGGTATCTTTTTCAACGCTGATAAAAGTGTTTTTCGATAACTTTAATTCAAACTTATCCCTCAAAGGCAAATAGCCTTTTTGAATCGTCAGTTCATTCGCATAACTATTCCATCCAAATGCTTCATCCGGTAATTGGATTTCTTCGTCGGGACCCGTTCCAAGTCGTATCCCTTTCGTATCAATTAAGGCAATGGGCTTTTGAAATTTGATTGTTATCGAATCTGAGGGACTTAATAAATGATTGCTTGCGGGAAATACTTCAAATCGCAAAGGGGCGGAACTTACTTTTTCTTTTTTATTGGGTTCTCGAAATTTGACCTTTAAGGCTAAAACAGTCTGCCTGTTTAATGAATCTGTGATATTTGCTGTAATTCTTATCGTATCTTTTTGTTCCACGTTTCCCACATAAAATCGGAGGTTGCGATTGTTTTCGATTTGATAGGCTAGTGTTTTGGGTTCGACCTGGATGTTTTTAACCCCGCGGGAAAGTTCATACAAAACCGTTTTTGCCGTACTTGTCGTTTTGCTTATTTTAAGTGGGTCTTGATTTTGTAGTGCAATGCGAAAGTCTTGACTATAATTTTTCTTCAAATCGATGAAGTCTTGGGTTATAAAGTCCACCGCTTCTTTATTGGAGTTATACAACAGATTGTTGTTTGCATCGATATATGCGGCCATGTAATATTTTCCCGCTGCAATATTTTCGATTTGGTAATTTCCAGACGTATCCGTTTTCGTGAAATAATAAGGTTTGGCCTGATCAATTCGCAAAGTATCAGTGTAGGGATATAAGCCCACTAAAACCGATTCCAATTTCTTGTTGGTCTCAAGGCTTTTCACATTTCCACTAATTTGTAAGGAATCGATATCCGATCCCGTACTAAATACGAGTTTAATGTTTTTGCCAATGTTGCGCTCCGACATATCTTCAATTGCATTTCTGAAATTGAAAGTATAGGTCGTGTTTTTTTGTAGACTTGAATCCAGTTGAATTGTCAATCCCATCGGACGAATGCGCGTTTCATAGGTTCCCACATTGGGAGTAATTAAAAGCTCTTGATTGAGACTTCGAATATTGACGTATTCATTGAAGTTTAATTCAATCTTTTTGCCATTGTAGTTTTTGCTTTTGTTCAATGGAATCGTGCTGACAATCTTGGGTGCCAAGGTATCCTTTTTTCCTCCTGGAGGGCTTGCCGTTTGGGCACAGCGGACAAAAAGGTTCAGGCTAATAAATAGCATGAAGGATACGAAAGCAATGTGTTGCACAAATTTAGGCATGCTCAAAAATATAGATATTACTCGAATAATTTCCCGTTTTAAAATAGGCTAATACATTGGACCAAAGCCCGATTATAAACGAACTAATTAATTTTTTACTCCCTGTTTTATATTCATGGCTCAAGAGAGCAATATAAAAACTATCGAAGATTTGGCCTTTTTGTTTTTTAAGGATAAAGCCATGTTTCTGTGCGACCGATTGTATGGTTGCTGGATTAAAGTGGTAGATGTGTCGCGGAACATCGTATGCCGCCCAATACTCTTGAAAATAGCCTGCATCAAACGATTTTGAATTGGGCAATGCCAATAACAATTTACCCCCTTCGTTGATCCGGTTTTTAAAGAATTCAAAATAGGCGTCTAATTCGTACACGTGTTCTAAAACATGCCAAAGGGTAATCATTTCAAATTTGTCTTTCGCTGGAATCGCCGACAAATTGGGATAGATATTTTGCTGGGTTAATTCAGCGGCCCTTGCTGCTGTATCAGGATCTAGTTCCATCCCTGTGACATTCCATCCCGCTTGTTGGCAGGCATGTAAAAAGTGACCGTTTCCACAGCCAATATCTAAAAGTTTCTTTTCTCCCTTTTGTTCGTGTTGGATAAGCGCGGTCTTTTGTTTCAGCGTAATATTTCGAACGGCATGATACAACTTATTAACGAAGCCTTTCTGCGTATTGCTATGCGAAATGTAGTTTTCGGATTTATAAAAGTATCCCGCATTCTCTGCCTTGGGTCGAGGGTTCGTGAATAACAAATCACAGGAAGCGCATCGAACAATTCCAAAAGTATTCTTCGATACCGTGTAATCTTTTGTGTCTAACGCGCGTGTCATTTTCTTTTCTCCGCACGCAGGACATGATGATAATGTTTCCATAGTTAGCGACCCATGAATAAAAGTAATATTGATACGTCGGCAGCTGATACCCCCGAGATTCGACTTGCCTGTCCAATGGTTTGTGGACGAATGGATTTAAGCTTGATTCGGGACTCCGTTGATAATGTTTTTATCTTATCATAATCGAAGTTGGCCGGTATCGCCAAATCTTCCATACTCCTCATTTTGTTGACCATCAATCTCTCCTTCTCGATATAGCTTTCGTACTTGACGATAATTTCAACTTGCTCCAAAACCTCCTGTGTAAAATTTTCCTTTAGGTTTTTCCCAATTTCATGTTGGAGAATTTGTTCAAAACTTAAGTCGGACCGCTTCAATAAATTGATCATTGGAGCCCCTTCTTTTAGTGTTGCCGTTCCTTGGCTTTCCAACCAATCATTGATTTCAGCTGGCTTTACTTTGGTTGTTTGAATAGTTTCCAACAACTCGGCAACTTGTTGTTTTTTCTTTGCATAGGTATCCATGCGTTCTTGTGTTGCTAGTCCGAGCGCGTATCCCTTTTCGGTTAATCTTTCATCCGCATTGTCTTGTCTCAACAAGGTTCGGAATTCGGCGCGTGAAGTGAACATGCGGTAGGGCTCATCCGTACCTTTGTTGATAAGATCGTCAATTAATACCCCGATATAGGCTTCTGATCTTGATAAAGTAAATGGATCTAATCCGTGCGCTTTTTGGTGAGCATTGATACCGGCCATTAAGCCTTGGCAGGCCGCCTCTTCGTAGCCAGTGGTTCCATTAATTTGACCGGCAAAGAACAAGCCCGAAACCCGTTTGGTTTCTAACGTAGAAGTCAATTGTGTTGGCGGGAAATAATCATATTCAATCGCATATCCTGGTCGGAATAACTTTGCATTTTCAAATCCAGGAATCAAACGGATTGCCTCGAACTGAATATCTTCTGGCAAGGATGTGGAGAATCCATTTACATAAATCTCAACCGTATTCCAGCCCTCTGGCTCCACGAAAATTTGATGGGAATCTTTATCCGCAAAACGATTAATTTTATCCTCAACAGATGGACAATAACGTGGCCCCAAACCCTTGATTCTTCCCGCAAACATCGGGCTTCGATCAAAACCTTTTCGCAAGACCTCGTGTACTTTTTCATTCGTATGCGTTATCCAACAAGAACGCTGTTCTGTGATCGGCGCTTTCGTCATGTAGGAAAATGAAGTTGGGTTTTCATCCCCTTTTTGCTCTTCCATTTTGGAATAATCCAGGCTTCGACCATCTACGCGTGGCGGCGTTCCCGTTTTCATTCGTCCCGATTCAAAACCCAACTGAACCAGTTGTTCGGTAATCCCCCCTGCCATCGGTTCCGCCATTCGACCACCCCCAAAATTCTTTTCGCCGATATGGATCAATCCATTTAAAAACGTTCCATTTGTCAACACAACGGTGGGGGCGAAATACGCCATGCCCATCCGTGTCTTTACCCCTTTCACAATGTCCCTCTCCACGAGTAGTGATTCCACAGAGTCCTGCCAAAAATCAACATTCGCATTTTGCTCCAAGGCCCAACGCCACTCTTCGGCAAATCGCGCGCGGTCCGACTGGCAACGTGGCGACCACATCGCAGGCCCCTTCGAGCGATTTAGCATTCTAAACTGAATCATTGTCTTGTCCGAGATAATTCCCGACATCCCTCCTAACGCATCTACCTCTCGGACGATTTGTCCTTTCGCTACCCCACCCATCGCCGGGTTACAAGACATCTGTGCAATGGTTTGCATGTTCATCGTAATCAGCAAAACCTTGGAGCCCATTTGCGCCGCCGCATGCGCCGCCTCACAGCCCGCATGCCCCGCTCCTACTACGATTACATCATATGAATTCTGCATCATTTTTGTTTATGTTTCACGTGGAACACGTATTATCTTTTTGCCAAATAGTAGTTTTCTTTTTCGGTCATCAGAGCTTTGTCGGCTTTCGCCTTATCCTTATATCCACACAAATGCAACAAGCCGTGAACCATGACGCGTTGCAGTTCGCTGCTCTCTGTTCCGAATTTTACTGCGTTTTCTACTATGCGCTCATACGAAATAAAGATATCCCCCTCGATGATTTTAGGATCATCGGAATTGTCGAAAGTGACGATATCCGTATAAGTGTCGTGTTGCAAGTATTCCTGGTTGATCTCCAATAAATAGTCGTCAGAACAAAACACATAGTTTAACTCCCCGATCTTTTTTTGCTCCTCTTTGGCAACAGCTTGAAGCCATTGCTTGTATTTAAGCTTTTCGGATAGACTAAAAGAAACGTCCTCGGTGTGAAAACTGATCATATTTGTAAACTAAACCACGAATTTACGAAAAAGCATCCTCGAAATGCTCAATTTGTACGGCTTGTGGAAAAAAAGTAATGGAAATCGTGTCGAATCGGATTTCTCCAAACCAAGCTTCATCTTCTTGGTAGTTCGTTGCAGCTTGATGGTAGCGCCTAATTTTTCCAGCATTGATGCGTTCTTCGGGCGGCCCAAATCCTCCCGACTTTTTGGCTTTAACCTCAACAAAACACAGGGTTTGTGATTTTTGGACGATTAGGTCAACTTCCGCAATTCCTGCTCGGTAGTTTCTTTCTCGAATGAAATACCCGTTTTGTCTTAAATAATCAGTTGCTAGGTTTTCTGCTCGCCTGCCGAGTCGTAAATGTTTCGCCATTCTTGTATATTTGTCTTCCCAAATAAATGGCTTTGGCGGGAAGCCAACTAGTGTATTTTTGATAATTTTCCATGCAAAATAAAAATGTCCAATTTGTTGATTTAGGACTTGTCCCCTACAAGGAAACCTGGGACCTTCAAGAGACACTGATGGCCCATACGGCAGGTATTAAATTATCAAATCGACAGTTAGCGGAAACGGATCAAAAGCTTACGACCAACTTCCTTTTGTTCTGTGAACACCCACATGTTTACACCCTAGGAAAAAGTGGAGACGAGTCACACCTATTGATGCAAGAGTCGTTCTTGCATACTATTGGAGCTAGCTTTTTTAAAATAAATCGTGGTGGCGACATTACTTACCATGGGCCTGGGCAATTGGTCGGATACCCCATATTTGATCTAGAAAACTTCTTTACGGATATACACTTATACCTTCGAATGTTAGAGGAGGCGGTTATTCGGACATGTATGTTTTATGGCCTGCAGGCAGGGCGCATTGAGGGGCTCACCGGCGTATGGATAGACTCAGAATCAGAGAATCCGAGAAAGATTTGCGCCTTCGGCGTGAAGGCGTCTCGGTGGATTAGCATGCACGGATTTGCGTTAAATGTCAACACAGACCTCTCCTACTTTAATCACATTGTCCCCTGTGGAATTGCCACGAAGGGCGTAACGTCTCTCTCACAAGAGTTGGGCCGCCAGTTAGACTTGGAGGAAGTAAAGCAACACGTTTTGGACCATTTAAAAGCGCTATTCGAATTTACCCAAATTAATGTTTCACGTGAAACATTGCCTAGCCCCGCCTAATATGAATTTTAAGAATACGCTATTTCTCGACATTGAAACGGTATCTGGAAAATCGGATTTTTCCCAACTTTCGGATAAGATGAAAGAATTCTGGCTAAAAAAGGCGAAGAATCTTTATAATTCGGATAACATATCCCTTGAGGATTTATATGCAAATCGCGCTGCTTTATTTGCCGAATTTGGTCGAATTATCGTCATTGGATTAGGGTTTTTGTATGTAAACAAGGATCAGGAGCTTTGCTTGAAGGTAAAAACGATTGCGCATCACGATGAAAAAGAGTTGTTGAAAGAGTTTGGCGCGTTTATAACGAAGACCTATAAGTCTAAAGAATTAACATTGGTGGCGCACAATGGAAAGGAGTTTGATTTCCCTTATTTGTGTAGAAGAATGTTGGCAAATAATCTCGAAATTCCCAAAGCACTGCAGGTTCAAGGTAAAAAACCATGGGAAATTATCCACCAAGACACGATGGAAATGTGGCGTTTTGGAGATCGAAAAAACTATACTTCGCTCGAATTGTTGGCTGAAATGATGGGAATCGAAGGGGCTAAATCAGACTTGTCGGGCGATCAAGTACACGGTATTTATTACAAAGAAGACAATTTAGCTAGGATAGAATCGTATTGTATGGAGGATGTTATTGTTGTGGCTCAACTCTATTTGCGGTTTCATTTCATGAACCTCGTTGAGCCACATAACATTCAAAAGCTATAGAATTTTAGCTGGATTTCCGAAAGCGCGTTTACTTGCTGGGATATTTTCTATCACAACAGACCCTGCTCCGATCGTAGCCCCTTTGCCAATTTTAATGCTGCCGACAATCGTGGAATGAATTCCAACGAATGCATTTTTCTCAATTTGGGCCTCTTTTCCGATAACTGATCCGGCACCAATTTGGCTATATTCATCCACGATAGCACCTGTTTCAATGACACAGCTTGGTCCGATTACAACGTGATCCGCTATTTTTGATTCTGCGCCAATGACGGAATTAGCTCCGATGAAGATGCCATAAGCTAAGCTTTTTACATTGGCTATTTGAACGCTTGGATGAATGGCATGTACGGGTTTTGTTTTGCGATCTTCCTCGATTAACTCAATCATTTTCTTGCGCTCTGTTGGGTTTTCCAAAGCAACAAATACAGCACAAGATTTACCAATTAATCCCCAATAGCTCTCGTCTTCGGTCGTTCCCAATACAGGAATTTCGCCAATTATCGTGTCTTTTTTCTTGATGTCATCATCTAAAAAGCCGTAGATAACGACATTGTTTTGTTGGAATATGTGTGCCACTTCCAAGGCAAATGGATTGACTCCAATAATGATTACGGGTAATGATGTCATAGATTATTTATTTTGGCTGTAAAATTACGTAAATCAAAACTGATTTGACCATCTTTTGTGAAGGTCAATTCTGTTAATTCCTCTCCGAGGCTGAGTTGACGATTCGCTATAAATTCGGAGGCATTAATATCATTTAGCGCGTGCATATAAGTTAAGTCACCTATTTCTTCGATACACCAGGTATAGGAAATTTTTTCCTCCCCTTTTGCTTTTTCCACGAGGTTTATTCCGATATCTGCGCGGACAGTTTCCAACTTGTCTAATGGAGCATTGCTTAGTTTGATGTCGAAAATTTGTCTTTCATTGGTTTCTAGTGCCTCATAAATGTCTAGCTTTTCTTGTTGGTAAGTTCCTGTGGCGATACTGTAAAAGGCATCAATCAGTATACTAACATTCAATCTACGGAGACCTTGTTTTTCAAGGTCCCATCCTGCTCCTCCCGACTCGACCAATAGTAGACCGTAACCGCGTTTTTGAAAGTTATCACCAAAGGCACGGGGGTTGAATTCGTCTGACCACTTAGCGACTTTGTTTGGTATTTTAGCCTGCGTTAAGCGTGTTAATCGATTGGCTATTTGACCGGCACGTTTGCGGGATTCCGTCCAATTTCCGGCTTCATCTCCTGGTGTAGCTAGGAAAGCGATATGCGTTTGATGTGCTGAATTTCCTACGGAATACAAGCGATTTTGGTCGTGTAGGTTGAAAGCAAAATCGGGTTTTATTTGATCCGCCCAGTCCGAAAGTAATTTTGCTTCGGGGCTATATTGATGTACGGCATCTCGGTTCATGTCGATGCCCAATGCCGTCTCCCGAGTCCAGCGCGCCGCACCATCTTTATTAAGTAGTGGAATGAAGTGAATCGTACAATTTTGATGCAATTTTTGCCCTATTTTTTGGTGTTCCGGTTCGTTCGAGTTTAAAAAGCGGAAAATATCACACAATGCCATGGTTGCCGTGGCTTCGTCGCCATGCATTTGTGACCAAGCAATAATTTTGATGGGCCCTTCGCCAAAACGGACCTCGTGAATAGGTCTTTTCTCGTAGCTTTCGCCTATTTTCTTGACTTGAAAATTGGGAGAATCTGACCATTCGTTGATGAGTATTTCCCAGGTTTGCGGATTGAATCGCCGTGTTTGGATACGGTTTTCTTGAAAACTAGGATATTCGTCGAAAATGTAATTGTACATAATT
>JBJTMZ010000252.1:0-11912 GCA_046073805.1 Aquirufa sp. | reverse complement strand
AAATACAAGGTGAAGGTAAGTGATAAGGAAGATGGTGAATTGGAGAAGGGCATTGCACCTGAATCCGTGGCTGCAACATGCATTCCAAAAAACTTATTTTCTTTCTTGCTTTGTCCTACATTGAAATTAAATAACGTGTGTCCATAATTACCGAGACCAATTTCAACGGCATTGGAATATTTGTCGCCATAAGCCGTTTTATTGGTTTCATTGGCTCGCATGTCCTGAGCAACAGGAGGCTCAATTTTGGGAAGCGAATCCAAGGGCCAATTTGACTCACGTAATTTAATTGCCGGCACATGAACCATGGGTTGACCAAATGTCTTCATGGGTAAATAGGCGCGATCGGTCACCTTCAAATTCATCACTGCACGAGTCGTATTAGGAATCGTGATTACAGAACGTTCGATACGAGATTCTTGCGCCTTCAGCCATACTGGCAAGCATACAAGACCCAGAAAAAGAATAATCAATTGCTTCATCTATTGAATTTCGTCCAGTTTTTTCTTTGCTTGTGCTTTTACCTCATCGTCGGATGAACTAGTTAACACACTTTGTAAAATCGCTTTAGCTTGTGCCGTATTTTTCAACTGCACAAAATTTTCTGCCATTTGTAAATAAGCTAATCCTACAATCGCATCAGGTAAATGATAAAAACGACTATCTGCCTGAACAAATTGGCCGATAATCCATGCGTTGGAAGCTTTCCAATCTTTTTGCAAGGCTTTTGATTTGGCGACTGCCAACGAGGCACGTCCACCTATTTCATCGGAATTGAGGTTTATTGCCTTCTCAAACCATTGTGTTGACAATGAAAAATCTTGAGCTTCTAAGGCAATCAATCCAATTTCAAATGCCCATTGAGCCTTGCGTGTCGAATCTGTCTGATCGACATCCGCCCAAAGCTTTGTCAAAGCATCAAACTTACGCTGCTGCCCGTATATCTGCTTCAGTTTATCCTGAACATGTACCGTTAGGGTATCTTGATAATTTATATTGGCTTTCAGATCAACTAATTGGTTGACCGACAAATCCAAATGTTTTTGTTCTTCATACACCAGCGCCAAAAGATATTGCGCTGAATTCCCGTACGTCACCCCTTGTTGACTTCGCTTAAGATAAACAACCGCATTATTTAAATCCTTCGTATGATAAGTTGAAACACCTAACATATAATTTAATTCATCGGATTGTTTATAGGCAGGATATTCTTGCGTGAATCGAACCAATTCAGGAACAAGTAATTTATATTTTCCTTGCCTAAACATCTCAACACATATATCATACCACTGATCAGCTATTGATGGGTCATTCCCGTGTTGAGTTGCGTAAATACGTTGTAACTCTAAGACTTCCGAATAACGACCTGCTTTCTTGAGGAGTTCATTGGCACCAATGATCGCCTCTTTAGCGGATGAATCAGTTGTATATTTACGCACAATCGTTACATAATCATCCATAGCCAAAGACCACTGATTGGTATTTTCATAGGCCTGCGCACGGAGAAGTAAAATTGGAGCAAAATAGGGATTCGTAGTAGATTTTTGTTGCAAAAACTGAACCGTATTTTTAATAACCTGCGCATATTGCTCAGATGTTTGGAGTCGGAATTTCGCCTCGTTCATGCGATAAAATATGGCGTCCGACTGTAAATCATTCGGAAACTTGACTAAATAGTCCTGGTAAACCTCCGAGGCATCCTTGTACATGCGTAGGTTGTAATAAATACCTGCTTTACGATCTAGCAATGCGGTTGTTTGGGGAGAGTTTTGAGCAATTGCTTCATCAAATAATTTCATCCCTCCGACCAGATTTCCGTTGGCGATTGAAATCTCAGCCAAATTACGTAAATCCTCGACACTTCGTTGCCCAGAGGGTTTATTAGCCACATATTCCTCAAAATACTTCAAAGACCGATCATAATACGTGATGTAGGCAAATGAATATGCCAAGCTCAACCGAATTCGTTGGCTCAACTCTTTGGATCCATTGGCCAGCGAAGTTTCGGCCAATAAAGGGATATAGAGTTTAATGGCATCTGAATTCCGATTACTCCGTGCAAACATCTCCGCCAACGCGTAACGCGCATACCAAGCCATTTCGCGATTGATTGAGAAATCGAGTGATTTCCTAAAATAGGTAATTGCCTTGCGATCCTCGTGTCGATCAAAGGCTTGAGTTGCAATGGAATAACAGCTACTCTGATATAACTCTTGAAACTTTACTTTACCCACCGGGAAATTCAACATAAAATCCTCAATGGATGTCAAATTCCCTTGTTGGGTCAGGGCTTCAATTGCAAAAGATACGAGTAGATCACCGTGCTTATTTCGAGGAAATCGCTTTTGATATTCTTTAATTTCCTTCAATAATTCAACCCATTTTTGATTCCTTTGCAATAAACTAAAAGACATAAGCACCGCTTCATCCGCTAGTTCTTGATTAAATGGCATGGCCGCCACCTCTTTCAATGCAATTAGCGCCAAATCCCATTTGGCTTGATCTATTAGAATCAAAGCACGTGTTTTCGCAATTTCTTGGTCCAGCGAATCTGCCAAACGACTTGGTTGCGCCAAAAACTTTAGGGCCTCATCAAATTGCTTCGACTTGTAAAGCGAGAAGGCATACTTATAGGTTCGCTCCCGATTCATCATGGCCGCCGATTTTTCAAAAACGACCGCATAACTTTTTGCAGCATTGACATAATCTTGCTTTTGAAATTGCAATTCTGCTATAATGGAGGCTAAATTTCCTGAGGATTGCGCATAACTTGAATCCCGCAAAATCGGCTCAACATAGGTCACCAAATCCGCGTACCGATTCATTTTCATGTAGGCAGAACTTATCCAAACTGGAGCCTCAGATGAATATTTCGGATCAGCCACCGCGATTTTAAAATCCTCAATGGCCAACTCATATTTCCCATCGTTAAAATGCATCACCCCAGCATAATAAGCAGATGGCAAGGCAAATTCTTCCTCGGATTCAATCTTCAATAGATTAAACAAATTCAAGGCCTCTTTGAATTGATTCGATTTGTAGTAAGATACCGCTAGGTAATATTTATGTTCTAAATTTGTCTGGGAGGAATTACTCAGATATTTAATCGCCCTCACCCAGTCTCCCGTCTCATAATAAAACACGCCAATTTCTCTGACCAACTTGGCTGTATATGGGCTTTCCGGATGATCCGCAATAAATTTAACAGCCTGTACTTCGGCTTCTGGACGCATGGAATAGATCGAACAAATGGCGATGTAGTATTCAACCGTTGTACGCTCTGAAATTAATAAATCCGGCTGCGATTGTATATGCTTTAAATAAAAACGAAACTCCTCCTGCGCCGCTGTAAAGTTATTCGAATCAAAAAAGAATTTAGCTTGGCGGAAATGCTCGTAAGGGTCAGTTAATTTAGTCGTTTGTTGCCCTTGAACAAGTAAAGGCTTAACAAAGAACACGGCAATAACTATATAACTAAATAATTTGAATCGTTTTTTCATCTACACAATGTGTACTTGTAGGGTTATTACAATAATACAAATTTTATTTCAATTTTATCTCGCAATTCAAACGATAAAAATGGAATTTAATTTCCTCTAATATTTATTTTACCTAATTTTGATTTTCTAAGTCAAGACGTCAGACCTTATGCCACTTCGTAACTTATTCATATTCAGCATTGTTTGTTTTTGTGTTTTTGAATCCTTCGCACAAAATCCGAACAAGAAACTACCCCCAATCAAAATGGGCGGATATGTGATATATGAGAAAAACGGACATGGACTTATTGCATCCGTTCAAAACCTTGGAAAGTTAGATTACAACGAAGCGATTAAAGCCTGTGATTCGCTCCAAGTTGAAGGATTTAGTGATTGGCGCCTTCCTACTCGCGAAGAATTTGAATTGATTCATCCCAAACTAAACCTCAAGAAAGTTGGTGGAGGCAGTATTTTTCAATCTTCTTGGTATTGGACTTCCACCGAAATAGACAAGCAAAATGCTTGGACCCATAATTTACAAACTGGCCTTCAGGCGTCCTATTTCAAGGATTTCAAATGCTTTGTAAAAGCGGTTCGCTCTTTTTAGGCAAAACTCCATAATATTTCATTTGGCGATCCATGATCCCAAAAAACAACGGGGGAATCAAAGCCAAAATCAACATACCCGGATAACCCGTCGGCATTTGAGGCGCCCCCTCATGATGGCGTAATATTTGATATTTTCGAGAGGCTGTATAATGATGGTCGCTGTGCCGACTTAATTCAAAAAGTAAGATACGCCCTAACAGGTGATTGCTATTCCAGGAATGAACGGGCATCACACGTCCGAATCGACCGTTTTCATTGTGCTCACGCATCAATCCATAATGCTCGATGTAATTAACGGCTTCCAACAATAACATACCAATCATGGCAGTCAGAACAAAATAAAGGCAAGAATCTAAACCAAAAAACAGATAGATAGTCAGCAAAAGTGCTAGTTGAAAAAGGGTATAGAGCAACATTTCATTCGAAAAGCTCCAAAAACCCTTCCCCTTCTTGTCCAATTCATGTAGCATGATTTTCCATGCACTGCGATAGGTCCCTGGGATAGTTTGTAAAAAAAACGCATACAATGTTTGTTGGTATTTTGCCGTACTCGGATCCTCTGGCGTACTTACATGCGTATGATGCCCCTTGTTGTGTTCAATGAAAAAATGCATATAAAGACTAGTAGACAGCAACAACTTAGCCATATTTTGCTCATAAGACTTCACGCGATGCCCCAACTCATGCGCTAAATTGATTCCAAAGATCCCTGCCAATAATCCACAGGTCAATATCCGCCCCACTCGATCTACTGTTAAAATCGTAGGATCTGCTATGTTCCGTAAAAAAACAAATAAGCAAACCAACTGCAATACAAAAGCCGCGTACAAAACTACATCATAAGCCTTATTTTGCTTTGCCTTCAATTCATCCGCTTCCGATAAATTTTCTGGATTGGCAGGTAGCAATAGCTCTGCCAATGGAACAAAGACAAAACTAAATAGGATACTTAACCAACAATAGATACCGCTGGACTGGTAGGAAATTAATGCCCCTGCAAACAACAAAAAAGGAATTAAGTACTTGACAATGCGCATATTGAGAATTGAATTACGCAATGATACTAAATTAAATTTGCTTCATCGCAATCAAAAAATCATGGGCTACCCGTTTAATTTGATATTTATCCAAAAATAATTTGCGCGCGTTCGAACTTAATTGATTTCGATAATCTTCCTCAATAAATAGGCGAGACAATCCAGCATACAACGAACTTAATTCTGGCTCGCAAATCAAGGCCGCATCCGCTGATATCAATTCTGTTGCAAATCCAACACGCGTACTGAGTATAGCAGGCTTGGAATAAGCCAAAGCCTCCAAGGCCGCAATGGAAAAACCTTCCGAGTAACTTGGTAAAACAAATGCATCAACCTCCCTGAGCAAAAAGGCCTTATTGTCGCCCGTAACTACATCAAATAGATGAATATTGGAGAATGGATACTTTGCCAATCGCACTTTAAGTTCCGTTGTATAATCGTCTACCGGACCCGCAATAATTAATTGAACCTGATCACCTTGATTCTTACTTAATTGTTCAAACGCATCCACTAAAATATCGATGCCTTTTTTTCGATTGATTCGACTCAAAAACAAATAAAGGAACGCTCCTTTATTTCGAATGCTTTTTATCCGACTCACAAAGTCATCACTAGGCTTTGCAATTTCACTCGAAATGGGGTCCACAATTCCATTGGGGATAAAAACAATTTTTGCACGAAGGTTGGGAAATAATTGGAGGAGAATTTGTTCCTCTTCCCGACTGATCACATGAATCATATCCGCGGAGCGTAAATAACGCTTTTGAATCAGGTTCCAAAGTAATCGCTTTTTCCAAGCAGATCGTTGGAAAGCATAAGGATCCAAGAAACCATGTATAGTAACGATTTTTTTCGCGCGATTAGGAACCAAAAAAGGAAGAATTGAGCCAAAATACCAAAGTCCATGGATGTGAATGTAATCGAATTTATTCCGGTTTTTGATAAACCAAAATAACAAGGACCAGGAAAATTCCGACAAGATACGAGACCAAAAACTAGGACTAAATACATAAAGTTGGACGCCTGAGGCCGTTGGGTAAGGGTGATGATTTACTTCCATGGAACTCGCGATGGAAACATCCAAACCTGACTCAACCTGAAATTGTGAATGATTCAATATAACACTCGCTGGGCCACCTGATTCATACGAATAGGAACAAACATGCAATAAATGTTCTTTCTGCTTCATCCTATAATTCAATCTTCCATTTATCAACGATAATGGACTTTAATCGCTCAGGGTCATGAGCCGCCTCTTTTTCAGCTTCATAAATATTGACATCTACTAATATTCGATACCAAAGCCCCTGCATAAAATGAAAAATCCAAACCTTGGGATGATCTAGGAAGCCCAACTGAAATACAAATCGAAAGACAAAATACAAAATCGCACGAATTCCCAAGGGCATGCGATTGTATAAGCTATTTTTGGCAATTCGTTTAATGTGGGCCTGCCCAGA
Source organism: Aquirufa sp. (assembly GCA_046073805.1). GTDB lineage: Bacteria > Bacteroidota > Bacteroidia > Cytophagales > Spirosomataceae > Aquirufa. The sequence continues at coordinate 5,327 of JBJTMZ010000252.1, read as the reverse complement.
GCCTGTAGCACTTAGGTCAGTCGTAAAGGCAAATTGATATTTTTGATTCAAGGCATCAGCGGCCTCTCTGCGCGCATAATTATTATGCTTTGAGACCCACCAATGCATGGAATTTAAATTTTCATCGACCACATGCCCCTTAAATCGGATGGTTTCCCCTTCACTTAATACGATATGCTCATCCATGAGTCTTTGCTCACATTCGCCCTTCCCGCTGCGCCACAAACGTAGCAAGTGTATGGGATAAAAACCCCCAAAACGAATCCATTTCTCCTTAAAATAGACTTTACGCGTAAATTCAATACCTGAAACCTGAGGTGAAATAGCATCGAGGGATTGTTTAATCTCCACTTGTAATTCCTCACTTAGATATTCATCCGCATCAATGCGTAGAGTCCAAGCCGATTGAATATTGGCCGCTTGAATGCCCCAATTTAATTGCTTGGCATAATTATTTTCCCAAGCGTGAACAAAGATTTCGGCCCCCATTGCTTGAGCAATCTCAACCGTACGATCTGTTGAATGGGAATCTATAATACAGATGCGTTCACATACGCCTCGCAAGCTTTGCAAGCAGCGGGCAATGTGTTTCTCTTCATTAAAGGTCAAAATAACGGCCGTAATCGAGGTCATGCAACTATAATTTAAACAAATTTACCATTAGACCTTGAATTCACAAGAAAGGATGTATATATCCGATGAGATAAATTATTTAGCGTACCTAAGACTTTTAATTTGTCTCAGTTTTAGAAATAATGGCTGATTGATTTTTTGAACAAACAAAGGCTGTTCACGAAAAAAGCATTTACCAGGATCTGATAAATGCTTTTGATTCAGTGGTCGCGTAGGGATTCGAACCCCAAACCTTCTCATCCGTAGTGAGATGCTCTATCCAGTTGAGCTACGCAACCATTGCCCTTTCGGGATTGCAAAGGTAGAAATACTTTTTAAAAATGGAAACTTTCCATTGAAAAAAATATCCCACAAAGGCCTTCCGATGCGCTAAAGCCATCGAAAACAAGCACTTGCCTTTTATTTTTTATACTGAATTCGGTAGATACTTCCTCCCAAATCATCGCTCACATACAAGGAACCATCGGGTCCCTCAGCCAATCCACACGGACGATGTTGAATCGGGCCGGTCGGCTTTGCCAAATCCGTTCCCGCAAAATTATCCGCAAAGATTTCCCACTTGCCGCTCGGTTTCCCATTCTTAAAGGGAACGAATGCGACGAGGTAGCCTTTCTTTAATTCCGCCGACTGGCCATGAAATGCAATAAAAGCACCATGCTTATATTTCGCTGGGAATTGATTCCCGCTGTAAAAGAGGATGTCATTCGGTCCCATGTGCGCCGGGAAAGCGACCACGGGATCTAAAGCTTTCTCCCCGCCTGTTTTCTTTCCATCCCCTCCATACTCAGGTGCCACAATCTTTTTGTTTTGCTTGTGGTCGTAGTAGATATAGGGCCAACCGGCATCATCGCCAGCCTTTTTGAATTCGTACATCGCCTCGGCTGGCAACTCCTGCGACTGCTGTGGCGTGTAATACTGCGGATAAAAATCATGGAATTGCCCACGTCCATGCGCCATCGCGAATAGGCTATTTGTTTGTTGGTTCCAGGTAATCCCCACTGCATTCTTCAAACCCGTCGCATAACGCAAACCATCCTGAAAACGTTGATTCAATTTATTCGCATCAAATTGCCATACGCCACCGGCTGAGTCTAATATCGCACATGGATTCATTCCTTGGCCCGTGCCTGGGACCCGACAAGGATCATTCCAAGACCCAATCGTCACATAAATATGCTTTTTACCTTGATCGAAAACGAAGGGTTTGGCATTATCGCGGCCATGATCCGGTAAGCCGTCAACAATTGTTTCAAATTTATTCCAATCGGCAATTTCACCTGTTGCATTTAAGGCATAGCGAAAAACTCCCTTGTTGGATGATGCATAAAAATAAGCCCCATCAATCATGATGCCCGTCCCGGGATAATTTCCAAAAAGCGTTTCTTCCTCAAAAACCCCGTCTTGATTCGTGTCTTTGAGTTGAACAATCCCATTTCCATCCTTTAATTTGGATAATTTGGCATACACATGGCCTTGTTTAGAAACCGCAATGTGACGCACAGAGCCTTGATTTTTGCCTATTTCCGTAACGGAAAAACCCGCAGGAACTTTAATTTCTTGAGCAAAAAGCATGGAGGGAACCAACATGCCCAATAGCAACATTTTTTTCATCGATTGATAGGTTTAGAAACCACAAGGTAATAGAAAATCACCTAATTGCTACACGGATTTATTCCATTTTTCTACGCAAACGAGCAACAGGAATTCCTAACTGTTCCCGGTATTTGGCAACAGTTCTTCGCTTGACAACGAAACCTTTTTCGGCCAACAAACCTTCTAACTCTTCATCTGAATAGGCGTGTCCGGCAGATTCGCCCGCAATTAAATCACGTAAAATATTCTTCACTTCTCGGGTAGAAAAATCCTCGCCCGACTCGTGCGTAATTCCCTCCGTGAAGAAATATTTCAAGGGATACATCCCAAAATCCGTTTGAACGGATTTGGCCGAAACCACACGGGAAACGGTTGAAATGTCCATTTCAATGACATCGGCAATTTCCTTCATCCGAAGGGGGCGTAATTTGGCGTCATCCCCCGTCAAGAAAAAATCCATTTGCTTGGCCACAATGCATTCCATTGTTTTCATCAAGGTCCCCTGACGTTGTTGGATCGCCTGAATAAACCAAGACGCCGAATCCAATTTATGCTTAATAAAGGTTACAGCCTCCTTCACATCTTTTTGCTGCTTATCCCCTTTCGAATAAGTCTGCAACATCTCTTGAAAAGATTTACTCACGCGCAACTCGGGTGCATTCTTCCCGTTGAGTTTGATGTCTAATTTGCCATCCGCTTGCGAAACAATAAAGTCGGGTTGAAGAAAAGGTGCCACCTCCCCCGCATCCGAACCACCGGGTTTGGGATTTAGGTGCGTAATCACCTTAATGGCTTGTTTTAATTGGGTCTCATCCACACCGAGTTTCTGCTGCAAGGCAGTATAATGCTTTTTGGAGAATTCATCAAAATATTGATCGATCAATCGAATCGCGATTTGTAGAATCTCATCATCGACTAAATGTTTGCGATGCAATTGCAAAGACAAACATTCCTGTAAATCCCGTGCGCCAATACCCGCAGGGTCCAATTGCTGCACTTTCATTAAGACCGATTCCACTTCCTGGTAATCCGTTTCAAATCCCACCGTAAAGGCTAAATCATTGACGATGCTCTCGATATTCCGTCGTAAATACCCATCATCCTCTAGCGAACCAATCAATTGCTCCGCAATGATGCGTTCCCGCTCGTTGCTAATCACAAAACCAATCTGCATCAATAGAAATTCCTCCGCACTCGGCACGGTGGGCATCGGACGATCCCGCATTTCCTCGTTGGGGTCATAGGAATCCCCTGCCATCTTATACCCGGCATAATCATCCTGCAAATAATCGTCGATCGCCAATTCATCATTCGCTAAATCATCGACCGTCTCACGCTCCCCCATCTCCTCCAAACGCTCTTCCGAAATTCCCTCCTCCAAGGCCGGATTTTCTTCCAACTCCGCTTCGATGCGCGCAGCCAATTCCGCGGTCGGAATTTGTAACAACTTAATCAGCTGAATTTGCTGCGGAGAAAGCCGTTGCTGTTGCGATAATTTGATGGATAAACCCTGCATCTTGCTTGGAAATTTAATTACAAAAATAATTGAAAAAATTCGGTTTTTTTGTGGTAATTTTGAGGGTTATTGCCCGTATTTCAGGGCTTTTGAGAATCATTTATGCAAATTAAAGAAATCCTTTCCTTATCTCCGTCTAATCAAAACCTTGTCATCAAAGGCTGGGTTCGTACCAAACGTGTTTCTGCCAATGTCGCTTTCATTGCCTTGAATGATGGTTCAACCATTCACAACATCCAAGGTGTCGTATCCGATGGGGCTGTTTCCGAGGAAACATTGAAATTAGTTACCACGGGAGCTTGTATCGCCATGACAGGAACATTGATTCCGTCTCAGGGACAAGGTCAGTCGGTAGAATTACAAGTTGAATCGATTGAAGTTTACGGGGTCGCAGATCCAGAAAAATATCCCTTACAGCCGAAAAAACACTCCTTGGAGTTCTTGCGTGAAATCGCGCATTTACGTCCACGGACGAATACATTCTCGGCCATTTTACGTGTACGTCATGCCTTGGCATTTGCGGTTCACTCCTATTTCAATAATAACCAATTCTTCTATTTACACACCCCAATCATCACAGGTTCTGATGCGGAAGGTGCGGGTGAGATGTTCCGTGTAACAACTTTACCGGCAACGAATCCACCCATGACCGACGAGGGTAAGGTGGATTACAAAGAAGATTTCTTTGGTAAGGAAACGAATTTGACGGTTTCGGGCCAACTGGAAGGTGAATTGGGTGCGATGGCCTTATCGAAGGTGTATACCTTCGGACCAACGTTCCGTGCGGAGAATTCAAACACAACACGTCACTTGGCGGAGTTCTGGATGATTGAACCGGAGGTTGCCTTCTACGAATTAGAGGACAACATGAATTTGGCAGAAGACTTCACCAAGTATTGCATTAAATATGCCTTAGAACATTGTGCGGACGATATTGCTTTCTTGGAAAAGCGTTTATTGGACGAGGAGAAAAACAAGAAAAAAGAAGAGCAATCAGAATTGACCTTGACCGAAAAACTACGTTTTGTCACGGAAAACAATTTCGAACGCATCACATATACAGAAGCAATTAATATCTTATTGCAATCCAAAACGCACAAACAGGGTAAATTCCAATACCCGGTTGAGTGGGGTATCGATTTGCAGTCGGAGCACGAGCGTTGGTTAGTGGAGAAACACTTCAAAAAACCGGTTATCTTGACCAATTACCCGAAAGACATCAAGGCTTTCTACATGAAACTCGACGAAGATGGTAAGACTGTCCGCGCGATGGATGTGTTATTCCCGGGCATTGGAGAGATTATTGGAGGATCGCAGCGTGAGGATGATTATGAAAAATTATTGCAGCGCACGAAAGAAGTAGGAATTGAAGAAGAGTCTATTTGGTGGTATTTAGAGACACGTAAATTCGGTTCGGCACCACATGCAGGCTTTGGATTAGGATTTGAGCGTTTAGTCTTGTTCGTTACGGGTATGAGTAACATCCGGGATGTGATTCCTTTCCCAAGAACCCCTAAATCAGCAGAATTTTAATGATTTTCAAACAACTAAATCAAAGTATTGGGCATGCCATTGACGGGATCTT
>JBJTMZ010000251.1:0-10771 GCA_046073805.1 Aquirufa sp. | reverse complement strand
CAGGCATTAAATCAAGTGTATGGCAGCATGTTGACTGCTATGAAAGGATAATTATTGATTTTATTACAGCTTAGATAATATGGCTAGTTTAAAAGAAACACCCCGGCAGAAAATGATCGGGATGATGTATTTAGTACTGACTGCTTTGCTTGCATTGCAGGTGTCAGATGCATTGTTACAGAAGTTTACTATTTTGAATTCAAGTTTGGAGATTGCAAATCAATCGGCAACATCCAAAAATAAAGGTATGGTTCAGGGAATTGAGGAGCGAATCAAAGATTTGCCAAATCCTGGTGCTTATGCTGATGTCATTAAGCGTGCGAACGAAGTTCGTCGATTAGCTGATGCTTTGGTAAACCATCTTGATGGATTAAAATCTAAGATTGTTGAAGCAGGTGGTGGCATTGACCCAGAAACAGGGAATATTAAGAACCCTAAGGAGGAAGAAAAGGTTTACACAATCATGGTCGGTGCAGATAAATCGGGAGAGGCTTACAAGCTTCAAAGCATGTTTGAGAATTATGTGAAGGATTTGGAAAAATTAGCCGATCCTGGAACGAAGTTTCCTTCCTTGGCGAATGATGCCAAGTCGGATCCAATCGCAAGTAAGGACGCTAATCAAGCTAATAAAGATTTCGCGGAGTTAAATTTTGCTCAGACTCCAGTTCCGGCGGCTTTGGCGACTATTTCACAAAAACAGGCGGAAGTTCGTCGCTATGAAAGTGATGTTTTGGCTCAGTTGGCTGCGAAAGTAGGAGCGAAGGAAATTAAGTTTGATAAGGTTTTTGCCCAAGTATCAGCCAATGCAAATACGGTAGTTGCGGGTATGGAATATCAAGCGGAGGTATTTATTGCGGCAACATCGAGTGGATTTACGCCTCGTATGAGCTTTAATGGTTCTTCGATTCCAGTAGTGGATGGCCGAGGTCAAATTAAGTTCAAAACTTCGGGTGGTGGATTTGATGCGAATGGTTTATCGAAAAAGACGTATACAGCTTCTGTTTCTTACATGAGCCCTGCGGGTCCCAAGACGGAGACCATTCAAAAGGAATACTTTGTATTAAAGCCCACCTACAATATTGAGACAGCTACCTTGCCAGCCCTTTATTTAGGATGTGCCAATCGTTTAAGTGTGGCGAGTCCTGGATTAGGTGCTTTGTGGAATCCTTCGTTCTCTGCAGATGGTGGGGAGGCGATTGGAGGCCAAAACCGAGGTAAGGTGACGATTGTACCCACTGCGGCGAATGTTACGCTCAATATTACCAATGGAGGTACTTTGTTAGGCAAAGAAACGTTCCGTGTACGTCGTGTACCAAGACCTGAGGTTCGGATCTTTGGAAATGGAGCTGAATTGGATGAGAAACGTGGGGCGAGTGCGTCCGGTTTGCGTTCGATTGATGCGCGTGCCTTGGCGGATGAATCATTTAAGTCGACCAATCCCGAAGATGCCAATTTCCGGGTTTCGGAATTGTATGTGGCTTTGGCTCGTGGTCAACGGAAGATTGATGACATTACCCTACCGGGTTCTGGGTCTATTTCGAAGCTTGCCGCTCAGGCACAGACGGGTGATCGTTATTACATTGAAATTAAAGGAGTTCAACGGAAAAATTTTAAAGGAGCTGTTGAGAGTATTCCGTTTACCATGGCTAAAAATATTCCTTTGAATTAATATGAATTGTATGAAATTAGTTAATAAGAGTTTTTTGGTAGGGATATTTTCTGTTGTCTGTGTGAGTATTCATGCGCAGGAGAAACCATTGCCCCCAAATCAAAATTCGGTCCGTCCTATTGATGAGTCAAGTGTTCATTACAAGGCTCGTTTGTGGAGAAGAATGGATTTGAATGAGAAAATCAATCAGCCTTTTTTCTCTAAAAACAACGAGATTACGAAGTTTATCTTGGACTGGGTAAAAGCAGGTGTTTTGACTCCTTACAAAAACGATTCTTTGACGACCAAATTGACGTATGCGCAATTTGAGGAGAATTTAAAGATGGAGGAGCAATCTAACCAATCGGCCTTATCGGATGCAGAAAAAGCTGCAGGATTTGGTTCGGACGGTTCTGCTGCGCCAAAAGCAGGTACAGATGATGGTTGGGGTGGTACAGGTGCCAAGCCAGCAGGAGCATCGGCTAAGGATGATTTTGATCAAAAACCAGCTTCCGTAGAAGATGCATACTATTTTGCGAAGGATTTGTCGATTTTAGAGATACGCGAAGATGCCATCATTGACCGTCGTCGTTCTCGTTTATATTTTGACATTCAGTCAATTAAAATTGTCATCCCTGCTTCGAAGACAAAGGCGGGTTTTGATAAAGAAGTGGCTACGTTCCGTTTCAAAGATTTGTACAAGTTGTTCCGTTCAAATCCGAACTGCATTTGGTATAATTCAGAAAACGAAATGCAACACAAGAACATGGCAGATGCCTTTGATTTACGGATGTTTCAAGCACGAATCATCAAAAAGGGGAATGTAGAAGATAAATTATTGACCGATTTGTACGGTGGCGAAAAAGAAGGGCTGATGATGTCTCAGCTTTTGGAGTACAAATTGTTGGAAATGGAACATGATTTGTGGGAGAACTAATCCAGAAAATATTTTCAAAAGGAGCTTTTTGTAGCTCCTTTTTTTATGTCCTAGCACAGATAGGATAAATCGGATATAAAATTAGATGTGAGGGATGAAATACATTCCGAATCTTAATTTTTTACAAAAATGTGGGTTTATTATCTTGAATTAATTCCATTTTTTGCCGACTTAAATGTAAATTGCAAAGTAATTTGACTAAACATAATCTATGTCGTATCAACGCAAAACAAAAATTGTTGCCACAGTAGGCCCTGCTTCAGAATCGAGAGAAGCATTAATTCAATTAGCACAAGCAGGAGTAAATATATTTCGTTTGAATTTTTCTCATGGGACGCATGAGGATCATTTAGCACGTTTACAAACCATTCGTTCCATTAGTGACGAATTGGGATTGAATTTAACTGTTTTGCAAGATTTGCAAGGCCCGAAAATTCGTACACAATTAGTGGAGAATAATGGGGTGCCTTTAGAGGCAGGTAAGCAGTTAATTTTTGCTATGGATGAGAATTTGTTGGGCACCTCTGAAAAGGTTGGTACTACCTATACTTCCATGTACCTAGATGTCAATGTAGGTGAGCGCATCTTAATGGATGACGGTAACCTAGAAGTTAAGGTACTTGCTGTAGATAAGGTGAAGAAGGAAGTCGTGACGGAAGTTGTTTATGGCGGAATTTTGAAGTCAAAGAAGGGAATCAACCTTCCAGGAACGAAAGTTTCATTACCCTGTCTAACGGAGAAAGATACGGCCGATTTATATTTCGGTTTGGATCACGGTGTGGATTGGATCGCGCTTTCATTCGTGCGTAAAGCATCGGATATCTGGGATATTAAAGATAAAATCAAGGCGTACGGCAAAACAGCGAAAGTAATTGCGAAAATTGAAAAGCCTGAGGCAATCGATAATTTAGATGAAATCATTGAGGCGACCGACGCAATCATGGTTGCTCGTGGTGACTTAGGGGTGGAGATGGATGGAGCCGTTGTACCTTACTTACAAAAAGTGATGGTAGAGAAGTGTACGGCAGCAGGAAAGCCTGTTATCGTAGCGACGCAAATGCTTGAGTCGATGATTACCAATCCAGTGCCTACGCGTGCAGAAACTTCTGACGTGGCGAATGCGGTACTACAAGGTGCATCGGCAACGATGTTATCCGGTGAGTCTGCATCGGGTGCTTATCCGATTAAGGCGGTTGAGACCATGGCGCATATCCATGAAGTTGTAGAACAACAACAAAATGCGATCGAAATTATCAAAGGGGATGAAGCCGCGATTTATTTCAAGAATCACGCGTTAGCTAATACACCGAATGTGACCTTAACGGATCGTTTAATCTCGGGAGCTTGCCGTTTGGCACGTGACTCGAAAGCCAAAGCGATTCTTTGCATTACGAACTCAGGCCAGACAGCGTTCAAATTGTCTGCTCACCGTCCAAAAGCGGATTTGTATGTATTTACGAATAACAAGCAGTTGATGTCTACCATGGGGCTTCTTTGGGGCGTTAAGGTATTCTATTACGATGCTGCTTCCGAAAGTGCTGAGAAAACCGTTCAAGGCATGGTCGATTTATTAAAATCAAAAGAGTTACTTTCAGTAGGGGATGTATTTGTTACGACCCTATCTATCCCTGCGCATACGACTAAGAAAACCAATACGGTTCAATTGGGTATCGTAGAATAAATTTCAGAGTTTACCCATGAAGAAAAAGAATCCTTATTTAACCAATCCGCTAATCGGTCTATACTCTGTATGGACCGGTTTTTGGTTTATTGGATGGTTTCTTGCCCTATATCCTTTCATGGTGATTTGCCTACAACATAGAGATACCAAGCGCTATGCGCACCGATTAGTTCGTCTTTGGTCCAGACTTTTCTTTGCCTTTGGCTTTCTTCGTTTTGAAGTTGTATCGGAACAAAAACTAGATCCGAATCAGGTCTATGTATTTTGTGCGAATCACTTTTCCTATTTAGATATTCCGGCATTCGTTAAGATTTTGCCCAATTATTTTTCTTTCGTGGGGAAGAGTTCCATCAAAAAGGTTCCTTTGTTTGGGTATTTATATGCGCGTTTAAATATTTTGGTTGATCGTAGCGATCGGCAGAGTCGGTCGGCCACCCTTGCCAAATCCATCCGTGCCCTTCAATCGAAGCGTAGTATTATTATTTTCCCCGAAGGAGGAATTACCTCGAAGAATTTTCCGATTATGTCGGCACCTTTGAAAGACGGTGCCTTTGCAATGGCGATTCAGCAGCAGGTTCCGATTTTACCGGTTACCTTTTTGAATAATTTCCAACTGATGGATGATGACCATTTCGTGTTAAAACCCGGCCTCATTCGTGTTCGCATTCATGCGCCTGTAGAAACGCAAGGCTTAACTCAAGCGGATTTACCGGTTGTTCGAGAAAAGGTATATCAAATTATCCAACAACCCTTATTGGATTACCACCGTGTCGATATGCCACAATAAGCACTTATGCGGACATTAGCTCTCTTTTGTTTTGTTTTCTTGTGTTTGTCGGCCTGTTCCACGACCGAACAAAACGCTGATTTACCGCGCCCCAAAGGATATAATCGAATCGAGTTACCTCCCGTCAAATATACGGCATTGGAATCCGGTCATCCCTACCAATTTGAAGTTTCGGCGTATGCCAAAGTAATCCCTGATACGGTCACGATTGGTAACAAGAAAGAAGTCTATAAGGCAGAACCGCATTGGATTTATATCTATTACCCGCGTTGGGATGCATTTATTCAGATTACGTATAAGTCTTTGGGGGGTGATAAGAAGAAACTAAAGGCACTTATCAATGATGCCTTTGCGCTGGCCTACAAACATCAAGCCAAAGCTGCAGGAATTCATGATTACGTCATGACGACCACAGATGGCCGCAAGGCCGGATTAATTGAATTGAATGGGGAGGTGGCAACTTCTTTGCAGTTTTTTACCACGGACAGCACTAAGCACTTTATTCGTGGCGCCGTATATGTCAAAACGGCGACGAAAAATGACTCCTTGGCTCCGATTATTCATTTTATCAAGGGGGATGCATTACATTTAATTGAAACCCTTTCCTGGAAATAGGCTACTTGTTCCAGTCCTGAACTTTCCGTTTATTTGTAGCATCTATGGGGCAATCAACTGTACTTTTTGAATCTGAAGAATCAACTGTTTTTGTTGATGCCTTGTTGCCATTGCCTATACCGCGTTATTTTACCTACCGCGTTCCGCGTCAATGGGCGACGCTTGTCGAGGCCGGCTTACGGATTGTGGTGCCTTTTGGCTCAACCAAGGTTCTCACGGCCGTTATTGTTGGCGTACATCACCAACCCCCTAAACAATACCAAGCCAAATATATCCTCGAAATACTCGACGAAAGTCCTTTGGTAACGGCCTCTCAGATTGCCTTATTTCAGTGGGTGGCCAATTATTACATGTGTTATCCTGGAGAGGTCTTTCAGGTCGCCTTGCCGGCTGGATTGAAAATTTCGAGTCAGTCCAAGGTGCAGATTCATCCTGAATTTCAGGCATTCGAGGAATTGTCGGAAAAGGAAGGCGTAATCTTTCAAGCGATTCAAGAGAAAGGCGCATTGACTTATGACGAGGTTGCGCGTGTTGCGGAAGTGAAAAGCCCCTATCATCACATCAAATCCATGGTGGGGAAGGGGGCTATTTTGATTTTCGATGAATTAAAGGATCGATATACCCCAAAAGTTCAACGTCGGATACGTTTGGTAACTGCCCATGCGAGCAAAGAAGCGTTGACACATTTGATTGGTCAATTGGAATCCAAAACCAAACAGATCAGCATATTACTTCATTATTTGCAGTTTATTCCGGTGATGCGGGATCCTGATTCCAATGCTCGTGGATTAGAGAAATCGAGTTTTACGCAAGCTGGACTCTCAGAAAGTGCCTTACAGACTTTGATTAAAAATGGGATTTTCGAATCCTTTGAGACCATCGTATCGCGTTTTGGTTCGGATTCAGACGATTTTATACCTGCCTCTTTTGATTTAAATCAGGCACAGGAAAAGGCCTATCAATCGATTTTGGAGCAGTTTCAGGAAAAGGATACCGTTCTTTTGCATGGTATTACGGGCAGCGGGAAAACGGAAATTTACATTCGATTGATTCAGGAGGCCTTGGCCAACGGGGATCAGGTATTGTATTTACTTCCTGAAATTGCTTTGACCACTCAGATTGTTGCCCGTTTAAAGAAGATTTTTGGAGAGCAGGTAGGAATCTATCATTCGAAGTTTTCAGATAATGAACGGGTCGAAGTTTGGAAATCCATCGTGGAAGGAAAGTATCCCTTTGTTGTAGGGGTTCGTTCTTCGGTTTTCCTGCCCTTTTCTCGCCTTGGGCTAATCATCGTAGATGAAGAGCACGAATCGTCCTTTAAACAGGTCGATCCGGCGCCGAGGTATCATGCGAGAGATGTGGCGATGGTGTTGGCGGGCCAACAAAAAGCAAAGGTCCTGTTGGGCTCCGCAACCCCTTCCATCGAATCCTATTATCAGGCAAAGCAAGGAAAATACGGCTTGGTTAGTTTGATGGAGCGCTTTGGAAAGGCACAACTGCCTCAATTGCATTTGATTGACACGAAATATGCCACCAAGATGAAGCAAATGAAAGGTGGTTTTTCAGTTGATCTAATCAGCATGTTGGACGAGAATTTCCAAAAAGGCAAGCAGAGTTTATTGTTTCAAAACCGTCGGGGATATTCGCCTTACATTCAATGCCAGGACTGTGATTGGATTGCGGAATGCAATCAATGTGATGTGAGTTTAACCTATCATGCGAAGGATCAAGAATTGCGTTGCCATTACTGTGGTTATCGGGAGGGTTTATTACGCCGTTGTGGGGCTTGTGGTGGGACCAATTTGAAAACGATGGGCTATGGAACCGAAAAGCTTGAAGAAGAATTGCAATTACTCATTCCGGATGCGCGAATCGGTCGGATGGATTTGGATACCACACGTTCCAAAACGGCCTTCAATAGCTTACTGGCTGAGATTCAATCCGGCAATATTGATATTTTAGTGGGGACTCAAATGGTGGCTAAAGGCTTGGACTTTGAAGGTCTATCGACGGTGGCCATTTTTGATGCGGATCGCATTATCAATTTCCCGGATTTTCGTGCGCATGAGCGGGCTTTCCAGTTGATTACTCAGGTAGCCGGCAGAGCCGGCAGGAGGGATGAGCAAGGCCAGGTTTATATTCAGACGAACCAACCGTCGCATCGCCTGTTTCAATTTATCCAAGAAGCGGATTATGCTGCCTTGTATGCGGATGAAATTATTGAGCGGGAAGGATACCATTATCCACCCTTTGTGCGCTTGATTAAATTGACACTTCGTCATGTTGAATCCCAACAAGTAGAGAAGGCAGCGATGGAGTTGGGGAATCTTTTAAAGACGAAATATGGGCATGGTCGAATATTGGGTCCGGAGCGTCCATTAATTGAACGCATCCGAAATCAATTTGTCATGGAAATCCTCATCAAACTGGAAAAGGGAGTTTCTCTTGCCCAGTTTAAAGTGGACTTACGCTTGTTGTTGGATGAATTACCGAGTAAACCTGTGTTCAAAGGCGTACAAATAATTCCGGATGTGGATTGTCTTTAGTATTTAACGACTACCTCTTCGTATGGCACGCGGAAGCGTTGACCCCAAACTCCTTCTTCGGTCCCTTTACCTACCGCAATGATCATGTTTATTTCTGCACCGGAAGGTAGGTTTAAAGCCTTCTTGACACGGACTGCATCAAAGCCTTCCATGGGACATGAATCGAATCCTTCAGCGGCAATCGATAGCATAAACGTTTGAGCGGCTAGTGCGCATGATTTGTGAACCATCACTCGCTGGTCGGCCTTACCACCAAATCGCATAAACGGTTTGCGTAATCCCATGAAGAAACACATGCCTTTGCGAATCAGCGTGAAGATGCCAAAGATATCTTGACGGTAGAGAAGTGGCATTAACTGCCCGTAATATTGTAGACCTCTTTTTTCTAATTTCCCAGGTTCTTTTCCACTCAAACCCTCTTTAATACGATCGAGGTTCCATTGGGCACGTTGTTTCCAAAGGTCTTGACGCGTAACAAAAACGACTAGGTGTGGCGGATTTTTGGCGGCAGATTGTCCTAAACACAGGGTGTGCAATTCTGCTCTTTTTTCGGGATTTTGAATCCAATGAAACTCCCACAATTGCATGTTACTGCTGTTCGGAGATAAAATGGCACGCTTGAGGCTTCGTTCAATGACTCCATCCTCTACCGGAATATTTTCGTCGAAGCGGCGATTAGATCGTCTTTTTTGAATGATTTGTTCAAAGTTGTCTGATAGCATGCGATGTATTTTTTTCAAATATAGGTATTTATAATTCAGTTGGAATAAAAAAAGTCAGGACCAAAGTCCTGACTTTTCAACAACAAAATATAATCGGGAATTAATACCCTGGATTTTGCTTTAAGGTAGCAGCACCTGCTTTTTGTGAATTTAGGATTTCATCATTTGGCAATGGGAAATATTCATTTCGTCCTGCTTTGAATGACTTACCTGCTAGGTATCCACGCTTGTTGTATGTTCTACCCGCTAAATCTGTACCATTCACAGATTCTTCTTTCAAGTATTTGTTCAAGTAAGGTTCTGCAATTCCCCAACGAACTAAGTCGAAGAAACGGTGACCTTCCATCGCAAATTCTAAGCGGTTTTCCATACGAACAGCATTTTGTGCGAATTCTTTTCCTTTAGATTCAAATGTTCCTGTTGGATATGGATTCACTACATAATTCACAGACGCATCTTGTACGGAACCCGTTTTCGCACGGTTACGAATCAAGTTTACATATTTCTCTGCTTCACCCAAATTGCCGAATTCAACTTCACACTCCGCTAACCACAAGATAACAGATGACATCTTTAACAAACGATAGTTGTTGTTTACGGCACGTTTGTTGGTTGAGTGAGTCGAGCTTCCTTCGTCTGCTAGGTAATACATCCATTTTTTACCAATGTAAGGACCTGAGTAGTTTTGGTTACGAATCCAGTCATAGCCTGGCATTTTTCCCCAATCCAAGAAGTTTACGCCACGACGACCAACCGTCCAGTCTAAACGTGGGTCAACAGGTACATCTTTTTTCAAGTCAAATGGAACGTTTGATTTCAAACCTTGATCATTCGGTAAGTCAACAGTATTGTACATATCTGCGGTGCCATCTGCCTTAGAACCAATCATTGGAAGTCCGTCATCCGTCGTTTTGAAAGCATTTACCAAGTTTTGAGATGGTAAATAGAATCCGCAACATCCACGGCCGGGAGAGTTCGCTGAATATGGCCAGTTCAAGTTATCACCTGCATTACCATTATTACCTGTGGAACCATCATTCACAGAGAATTCAACCTCGAAAATAGATTCCGCGTTGTTGTTCGTGATGTTACGGTAGTTGTCATGGTAATTAGGCATTAACTTTTTTCCTGAGTTTGTATAAACATCCAGCAACAAGGCTTTCGCATCAGCATATTTCTTTTGGAAAAGCAATGCTTTAGCTAAATAGGTCTTTGCAGCCCATTTCGTTGCACGCCCTTTTTGCGCTTGTGTGGCAGGCAAGTTGTCTGCCGCAAATTTAAAGTCCGCCTCAATGTTTGCCCAGATGTCTTTGTCATTTGGGATTTTAGTTGAGTTAGGATCATCACGCTTGTAGACATTCTCATCGATGTATGGAACCATATTCCACATTTTCTTTGCCTCAAAATGGAAGTGGCCGCGTAAGAAACGAGCTTCTGCCACGACTTGCGTCTTTTCAGCATCTGTCATGTCTTTAACATCAGCACTTTTGGCCAACATTAATGCTTCGTTTGCACGAGCAACGCCATCATAAGAGTGTTGCCACTTACCTAAGAAGTACGTATTGTCTGAAAGCCAGTTGAATTGCTCGATGTACTCTTGCTCTGGCTGGTCACCAATATCCGTTCCTTTTACGGCATCACCCGAAGTAATACCTCCAAAAACGTAGTTTGAAATCGTAGACTGACGTCCCGTATTTCCAGCACCTACCCCATCCATAAGGGAGTAGGCTCCAATTAATAAGGCGTTTACCCCGTTCTTGTTACTTAATGACGTCAACGACGCAGCCCCTTGGGGGTCAATGTTGAAGAAACTATCTGAACAAGAAAAGTTGACA
>JBJTMZ010000250.1:0-3313 GCA_046073805.1 Aquirufa sp. | reverse complement strand
GGTGCCGGCAAGACCACCTTTCTTCAATTACTAACGGGGTTGGAACAACCCGAGTCAGGAACCATCGATCCCGGGGAGACTTTGGTCATTGGTTATTACACCCAATTACCCTTCGAATTCAAACCGGAACAACGGGTGATTGATACCATCACGGAAATTGCAGAGGTGATTCCCTATGGTAAAAACGAATCCTTAACACCGAGTCAATTTTTGAGTAAGTTCTTGTTCCCAACGGCCCAACAATACACCCCGGTGTCCAAGCTATCCGGTGGCGAAAAGAAGCGATTGCAATTAATGCAGGTGTTGGTCAAAAATCCCAATTTCTTGATTTTGGATGAGCCGACCAACGACCTGGATTTAGATACCTTACAGCTCTTGGAGGACTTTCTAAGTGAGTTCCAAGGATGTTTATTATTGGTATCGCACGACCGTTATTTCATGGATAATTTGGTCGACCAGTTAATCCTTGTTGAGGGAGAAGGGGAAGTAAATTTCTTCAATGGGAATTACACGGATTACCGCATCTCGCTGGAAAATAAAGAAAAAGAGCCTGCTCCTGTGGTGAAGGCTCCTGTCATTGATACTCCAGCTACCCCAGCTCAAAAGGGCGCTAAGTTGAGCTTCAAAGAACAGAAAGAGTTTGAGGAATTGGAGAAAGAAATGGCCACATTGGAGTCGGAAAAAGAGGCGCTCATCGAAAAACTGAATGGCGGTTCGGAGGATTTTCAGTTGTTGGCCGACTGGGCAAAAGCCATTGAAACAATCAAGAATACCTTAGAAGAGAAAGAATTACGCTGGTTAGAACTATCGGAAAGAGCATAAACCATGGATCCATTAGAAGGCAAAACGTTAAAGTTTATTGTAGAATATTTAGTCGATAAATATGGTTGGGAAGGGCTTGCCAGCCGCATCCGGATCAATTGCTTCGCGCATGAGCCGAGCGTCAATTCGAGCTTGACCTTTCTTCGAAAAACAGAATGGGCAAGGAAGAAGGTTGAAAACCTGTACATCAAGGCCATTCGAATGGATGAACATCCACCTAAATAAAAAAAGCCCCAAGCGACGCTCGGGGCTTTTTTATTATCCTTTCCGATTAGTTCTCAAAATAGAACTCCGTCAAAGCATATAATGGCTTATCGCCTGCATTCGGATTCACGAATACGAAGTATAAATCATTCACCCCGTTTACGGAAACCGGCATGGCAAATTGGCCCGAACTTTGAATATCAATACTTCCCGCCAGTTTACCCGTTGGGCTACCTAAGTGCAACTCCAGCTTCCCACCGACTGTCATACCAGCCATAAAACCAGCAGATACCTTGATATTCTTGATACCCGACAAATCGATTTGATTGAAAGCTGCATATCCTTGATCTCCCAAAGCCGCAACGATTTCACCCATTCCGTCTACCTTCGTTTTCATAACCTTCGCACTAGCGTCTAAGGAAACTGCCGCCACTTTCGCATCGCGCAAGGTAACTACCTTTTGGCCTGTCGCTGGCGCCATCTTGCCATTTCCTTTGTCGGTATACGACGCAGAGAAGATGAATGTACCTGGCTTACCTTTATCTGAAGTCACATAAGATCCTTTAACCGGCTGAGATGCCTTCTTCGCATCATTTAACCCAAGAATGTAAATCACCATCTCACGCGCATCAGCTTTCGAAATCTGAGGGTGTGCGGCCATTACCTGCTCGCCCCAAACACCACCACCACCGCTGATCACTTTCTTCGAAAGTTCATCGATGTTCTGCGAACTCGCACGGTATTTCTTAGCGATTTCTTTGTACGCAGGTCCGATTGATTTTTTCTCAACCGCATGACAAGTCTTGCAATCCGACAAGTCAATTAAACGCTTACCGTTTGAGAATGTGGTATTGCTCTTATGTCCTTGCTCGATTAAGGTCTTGTCGAATCCTTGCAAGTAATTGATATTCAAAACAACATCTTCTTCCGAAATTTTCTTGGAGTCCAAAGTACCGTCTTCCTTATCCTCTACAGACACCTTGTAGTCTACGGCTTTATCATTCCAATAGAACGTTTTATTCCCCGTAATTTGAACATCAACCTTAGGAACGTCATTACCTACCTTAACACGGATCGTAGACGAATTCGAATTGCCTTTATTATCCTTCACTTTTAGGACAACATCATAAACACCCGCTTTTGTGTAGGTATAGGTTGGGTTAGCCGCTGAACTTGTTTGCCCATTGCCAAAGTTCCAAGAATAGGTAATCGGATCTTTATCGTAATCCAATGTGCCTTCCGATGAAAACTTCACTTGCATTGGAGCAGCACCTTCTTTCTTACTCGCTGATGCGACAACTTTTGGAGTACGGTTACCCGCGTTGTATTCTAATTTGTAAAGAACAGCCTCTTCATTTTGAGCAAACCAGTTTGGCCCATATTCCAAACCATAAATAGCCCCATCTTTCGAGAACGCAAAATCCATGGGATGAGAGAAGGTCATGTTAGGCAAGAAACGCTCCATGCCCAAGTAGTCACCATTCGCCTTCATGCTAACGGTATAGATCATGTCGCGCGCCCAATCATAAGCAAATAACTTGCCATCATAATAACTAGGCAATTTCACTTTCGAATCCTTTGGATAGTCAGCGCTGTAATATACACCGCCAGCCATGGCATTCCGGGAACCTTTACCCATAACTGGGAATTCCGGAGAATCGCCATAAGGGTAATAGATAAATGCCTTTTGCGCATTTGGTAAATGTGCTAAACCTGTATTGTGTGGAGAATCATTCACTGGGGCTTTCGGATTGAATTTAGCCCATGTTGAATCTTTATTGAAATCACGTTGGTTGTACGGACGGTTATCAGCTACAAATAAAGGCCAACCGAAATATCCAGCTTCGCGCGCTTGGTTTACTTCATCGTGTCCTTTAGAACCGTATTTAGGCGAGTCTTCTCCGGCATCAGGCCCAACTTCACCCCAATATAAGAAGCCGGTATGTTGGTCCACCGCAATCCGGTAAGGGTTACGATTTCCCATGACATAAATTTCAGGTTTTGTATGGTACAAGCCTTTGGGGAATAAATTTCCTTCAGGAATGGTGTATTTACCATCATCCGTAGGCTTAATACGTAAGATTTTTCCACGGTAATCGTTTGTGTTTGAAGACGTTGCACGCGCATCCCAGCCGGAACGCTTGTCGCGGTTGTCGATGGGACCGTATCCATTCGAATCAAATGGATTCGTATCATCCCCAGTCGACAAATATAAATTTCCTGTTTTATCCCAAGCAATCGAACCGCCTGTGTGGCAACATCCGTCACGCTTCACAGGAACACGTAA
>JBJTMZ010000249.1:0-5364 GCA_046073805.1 Aquirufa sp. | reverse complement strand
AATCATTACGAAAAAAGACACGGTGCTCACTTCGGCAGGTTTTTATAATACACAGACGAAGGTGTCCAATTTTACGGGTCGGTCAACGGCCAAAACGGACGAATATATACTTTCCGCTGATACATTATTTTACGATAGCCCCACGCAAATTGGGGTTGCTCGCGGACGTGTCGAATTTTTAAGTCAAAAGCAAAAGGTCATATTAAGTGGAGATCATGGTCGCTATGCCGGAAAGACGGGAATTACGCGCGTCTATGGTCATGCGCTCATGCGGAATATCGGAGAAAAGGATACCCTGTATTTAACGGCAGATACCTTGGTTTCCGTGCAAAATAAAGTGGACTCAACGCGCAAACTCTTTGCCTATCACAAGGTGTTGATTTACAAATCCGACTTTTCGGGGAAATGCGATTCCTTGGGTTATGATACCCGCGATTCGGTCATACATTTCTATCAAAAACCAATCCTTTGGACGAATGAGTCTCAGCTGCAAGCCGATTCGATTTCGATGTATATGACGAATCAAAAGATGCGTGAAATGCGCTTGAGGGGACATTCTTTTGTGATTTCCAAGGATTCTGTTGAGCATTTTAATCAAATTAAAGGCCGAAAAATGTGGGTCTTTTTTGCGGATGATTCTCGATTAAAAAAAGTTCAGGTAGATGGGAATGGTGAAAGTGTCTATTACGTCGTTGATGATAAAAAAGTGACCACCGGATTGAATCGAGTGGAATGCAGTCGGATGAATATTTTCTTCCTAGAAAATAAAGTCAATAAAATTTCGTTTATCACAAAACCGGAAGCCAAATTTGTCCCGCCTAAGGAATGGAAGGAAGAGCTTGAGTTTCTCGATGGATTTAATTGGAGGACGAAAGAAAAAATCACCTTACCGATGTTGATGGAAAGAGTCAGTACGCCTCCAACTGTTAAAAAACCTTAAAATTGGTCTTTTTGTCACGAATTTAGGCCGTTTTGCCGATTGCCCGCTTCTATCTTTGATCGAAAGAACTACCTTTGGGTATTCGACAAAATTATGATTCGACCTGTACCTTTTATCTTGTTCATTGTGCTCCTGGGAGGAATTGTTTTTCCGAGTATTCTTTTGGCACAAACTGAATCGAAGTCGAAATCCCGCATCCTTGTTCAAAGGACTCCTCAGAAAGCGAACCTACCTATTCTTTTATCCAAACGTGTTTTTCGGGTAGATCCGTCCTTACATGCGAACCTTGACTTAAAGCAAAATTCCTATTTAAGTCAATGGATGAAATCGAATTATGCGAAGACAGCGAGCACATCAACGACAGCACCTATTGTTGAGCGTCGTTTGCTTGAAGAAAATACCAATTCCGACAAGTACCTTTTTTATAACGATCGCATTCAAGTATCTCATGTTTATCCAAACCCAGCTACCGATTTTGTAGATATCGATTATCAGGTTAGTGGTAATCAAGACCTTCGAATCATTTTCTATAATGTGCTTGGAGAGCAAGTGAAGGAGTTGTCCTTAGATCGCGACCAACGAAGTATTCGGGTTTCCATGCGCGATTTTTCGAATGGCATGTATTTATACCAATTGGCTATCGATGGCCGTTCGGTTGCGACAAAAAAATTAATCGTTCGTAAGGGGGTATAAAAAAAACCTGGATGTAATACCGCCCAGGTTTTGTAGAGACGCGATACTTCGCGTCTACTACCTAGGCTAAAGCCTAGGGTTATCAAAGAATCTTTAAACCCCAGACTTTAGTCTGGGGCTCTTTAAGTATCGCGTATTTAAGCTACTGATTCGCAATTGTCCGTTTGATGAACGCGGTCAAATCCGCACCTGTCAATAAATTCTGGGACAGCAATGCCAAATCGGAAATTTGCTTCGCTAAGGCTTTTTGTTCCTCTTCAGATGTCAAGCTAGCTAATTTACTGATCAACGGATGGTTCGCATTGACGGTGATGTTGTAAGTTGTTGGCATTGAACCAAACATACCCATACCTCCACCATTCTTTGCCATCTCGCTCATGCGGCGCATAAACTCATTCTGCGTCACGATGGCCGGTAATTCATCCGGAGACATGGCCTCAACGGCTACGACCTTTTGTTTGTCATTCAAGGTTTCCTCGAATACTTTTTTAACGATTTCTTTTTGTTCATCACTTAAAATCGCATCCAAATTAACCCCTGTATCAATTAATTTATCGATGCGATCCGCATCCACGCGCTTCCATTGGGTTTTCTCCAATTTCGCTTCCATGGCTTGGATGAAGTGACTGTCAATTAATGAATCCAGTCGCAAGACTGAATATCCTTTTTGTTGGGCGGATTGAATAAAGGCGTCTTGTTGCTGCTCATCGGTGGTATACAAATAAACTTTGTTGCCATCTTTATCCGTTTGAGCGGCTTGAACCTCTTCAGCATATTCATCTAACGTGAAATACTTTCCGTTGGTATCTTGTACCAAACAAAAATCTTTCGCACGTTCCATGAACTTCTCATCGGAGATCATTCCATATTTGATGAATAAACCGATGTTGGCAAATTTCTCTTCGAACGCCGGACGATCCGCTTTGTATAATTCTGCGAGTTTATCGGCTACTTTTTTCGTGATGTAGCTGTTGATCTTCTTAACATTCGAATCTGCCTGAAGGAAAGAACGAGACACATTCAATGGAATATCTGGTGAGTCGATAACACCATGTAAAAGCATCAAGAATTCGGGTACGATGTCTTTGACCTCGTCGGTGATGAAGACTTGCCGACTGTACAACTGAATTTTTTCGCGTTGTAGCTGCATTTCGTTCTTTACTTTCGGGAAGTACAAAATACCGGTGAGGTTAAATGGGTAGTCGACGTTCAAGTGAATCCAGAATAATGGTTTTTCCTGCATCGGATACAACTCGTCGTAGAATTGTAAATAATCATCATCCGTTAAATCGGATGGGGATTTCGTCCAAATCGGATTGGGGTTGTTGATGATTTTTTCCTGGAATTCAATCGGCATGGGTAGGAATTTGCCATATTTCTCCAAGATGGATTTCAAACGGTATTCCTCCAAGAATTCTTCTGAATCTTCCGCGATGTGTAGAATGATGTCGGTTCCCCGCGTTTCTTTTTCCGCAGAACTGATCGAATATTCCGTAGATCCGTCGCAGATCCAACGCGCCGCTTCGGCACCGTCTTGATAGGATTTAGAGATGATTTCCACTTCTTTGGAAACCATGAAGGCAGAATAAAATCCTAAGCCAAAATGACCGATGATTCCCTTGTCTTCTCCTTGATCTTTGTATTTCTCAACGAACTCAGTGGCTCCCGAGAAGGCAATTTGATTGATGTATTTTTTTATTTCTTCGGCAGTCATCCCGATTCCGTTGTCGGAAATCGTAATGGTTTTCTTGTCTTTGTCGAAGCTTACTTGAACTTTTAAATCACCTAGCTCACCATTGAATTCCCCAATTGAGCTCAATCGCTTGATTTTTTGGGTGGCGTCTACGGCATTGGAAACCAACTCACGAAGGAAAATCTCGTGGTCCGAATAGAGAAATTTCTTGATGATGGGAAAAATGTTCTCAGTGTGAATGGAGATGTTACCTGTTTCTTTCATGTTTAATTGAGATTAAAAATCATAAATTTGGATTCCGATGGTTCAAATGTTAGTCCAAAACCTTTCGGAATGTCATATTGTCAGCAAGTCTATGTCACATTCAACGATACGTCAAGAATCAACCTGTCTTAATTGTGGACAAAACGTCCATGATCGATTCTGCTCCTATTGCGGGCAGGAAAATAGAGAACCACATGAAACCTTTTGGAGCCTTTTAGTTCACTTTGTTGAGGATATTTTCCATTACGATGGAAAATTATTCACCACGGTGAAACAGCTTTTTATGAAGCCAGGTTATTTATCTGCTGAATATTTAAAGGGGAAACGCACCATTTACTTGCACCCTATTCGTTTCTACCTCTTTACATCTGCCTTTTTCTTTATTTGCTTGTTTTATGTTTTTCATCCCTTGGCGAAAATCTTGCATGTGGATGAGGTTAAGCCTAAGGCAGAGAAAAGTGAATCTATTTTGACGATTCAAAATGAATTAATTCAAGATAAAAAAGATAACCCCAAAACTTTCGAGGCCTATTTAATCCAGCAATCTAAATTGCCCCCGGAGAAACGGGATTCAGAATTTGAGCAAAAGGTGATTAAGCAAGTCTATAATATTGGAAAGCAATACACGAATCCAGCTGTATTGTTTGAAGATCTTTTAGAAACCATGCTGCATAAAATGTCAACGCTGTTATTTATTGCGTTGCCACTTTTAGCCTTTCTCTTGCAATTGGTTTTTATTCGACGAAAGGGCTATTATTACATGCATCATGGTATTTTCGTTTTACATATTGCTACGAGTTTATTTCTGGCTCTGTTTATAACGGAAATCTTAGGCCTATTGTCTTTGGTTTCACACATTGCCTGGATTGACGCATTAGGTGTATGGCTTATTTACGCCTGGTTTATCTATTATTATGTTGCGTTCAAACGCTTTTATCAACTCAAATGGAAGAGGGCATTGGTCTATTTTACAGGTGCTGTAATCTTACAAAACTTATTGATGATGCTAATCTTTTTGGGGCTACTCATTTTTTCTTTTTTTAGCCTGTGAGAATAATTCTGCTGTTTTTGCTGTTAAGTGCACCGATTCTTGCTCAGCAAGAATCACTTCGTATGATGTATCCCTTCATGCCGATGGGGATTAATCCGGCATTGGCAGGGCAGAAAGGGGTGGCTTCTATCACAGGGATTTACCGGAAGAAGCCGCTGTTTCAGCCAGGTATGAGTACGACGGCCTCATCGCAGCAATACTTTAGTTTTGATATGCCCGTTTCTCAAGAAAAAGGAGGGATTGGTTTTTTGGCGTATAATACGGATCAATCGTATGCCTTGCCGACGGGAGGAATTTCGGCCAATTTGGGAATTGCCGTCGTTGGCGCCAAAGCATTCGAATGGGGACGGGGTCATCGTTTGCGGCTAGGTGCTCAGGTAGGTTTAAGTCAGTACCCCATCATCGGTAAAAGTGGAAGCAGCGTCTTGGGAACGCATTATGGGTATGGCTTGATTTATGAAAAAGGGGATTTTTACGTAGGCCTCAGCGCTCCAGCTAATTCCTTTGAGTCGAGTTATGGATCCTTGAAGCCCCCTAAATACCTCATGTTATACTATTTATTTCACATCGATCAAAATGCGCTGAAGCTCGGAACTGTGGTTCGCCAAATTGACAAAGACATTGCGATGGATTATTCAGCTGTATTTTGATCGATGTGAAATAAATAGTATAACATGAGGTATTTAGGGGGCTTCAAGGATCCATAACTCGACTCAAAGGAAT
>JBJTMZ010000248.1:0-8414 GCA_046073805.1 Aquirufa sp. | reverse complement strand
CAAAGGAAGTATTGAAGACTTTGATAAGGCGATTGAAATTAGTCCAAAACGTGCTAATTATTTCTCTAACCGCGCTTTCTCGAAATTAAAATTAGCAGATTTTCAGGCGGCCCTGAAGGATTATGCAGAAGCCATCAAATTAGGCGCAGAAAATCCGGAGGATTGGTATCAATCTGGTTTTTGTAAGACTCAGCTCGAGAATTTCCGAGGTGAAAATGGCGAAAAGGGGGCCTTGGAAGACTTTAGCAAGGCGATTGAATTAGACCCAAACAAAGCTGAAGCATACTACGGACGAGGTTTTGTCAAATCCAAATTAGGCGATCCGCGCGGTGCCATCGAAGATTATTCAAAAGCCGCGGAAATCGGAAACAACGAAGCTGCAAAAATTATCTATGACACTAAGATGTCAAAGGTACAATTAGATGAACTTCGGAATGGAGTTCAGGATAAATTAAAGATTGCGGAGTTCTCGACTGAGCGTGCGGAGGTATATTTCAACCGGGGATCAGCCAAAGCCAAATCAGGGGACTCCAAGCAGGCAATGGAGGATTATAACCGCGCGATTGCGTTAAACCCTATTTATGCTGAGGCCTATTTCTTCCGTGGAGTGGCTAAATCAAATTTAGGCGACCAACGAAATGCCATTCAAGATTGTAGTAATGCGATTAAGTTAAATCCGAAATATGCCGAAGCTTATTTCGTTCGTGGCATTATCAAACTTGCCTTAAGCGATAATTCAGGATGCATGGATTTGAGCAAGGCGGGAGAATTGGGATATACCCAATCCTTCCAAGTCATTCGCGACCATTGCAATTAACTATTCGAAACGAAGGTGTTTAACGGATTCTCCCGATTCAGCTAATTCGATTAGCGAATCAATCCCAATTTGTAAGTGGGAATTCACATAATTCGTCGTCACTTTTTTGTCGGAGGCTTCTGTTTTCACGCCATCCGGAGTCATTGGATTATCCGAAACGAGCAATAAGGCTCCGTGTGGAATCTTGTTGACAAACCCTACCGTAAAGATCGTAGCCGTTTCCATGTCGATACCCATCGCTCGAATATCTGATAGATAAGTCTTAAAAGCCTCATCGTGTTCCCAGACCCGACGGTTTGTCGTATAAACCAAGCCTGTCCAATAATCCAACTCATGTTTCTTGATCATCGAGGAAACAGCTCTTTGCAGTCGGAATGAAGGTAATGCCGGAACCTCTTTGGGCAAATATTCATCAGATGTTCCTTCTCCGCGCACGGCAGCAATTGGAAGGATTAAATCGCCTAATTGCAAATTCTTTTTTAATCCCCCACATTTGCCTAGAAACAATACGGCTTTGGGTGAGATTGCGGATAGAATATCCATAACTGTGGCTGCCATTGGGGACCCCATTCCAAAATTAATGATCGTAATGTTATTGGCCGTCGCCGTTTGCATGGGACGATCCTGTCCAATGATTTCAACATTGAACTTTTCCGCAAACATTTCTACATAATTCTTAAAATTCGTCAATAAGATGTATTGACCAAAAGCCTCGAGTGGGGTTCCTGTGTAACGAGGCAACCAATTTAAGACAATCTCCTCTTTTGTTTTCATGATTATGTGCGTCTGTTAATGAATTTAATCAACAAATAGATTAATTTAGTGATTGGCTTTTGGCAAAAATTATGCTCGCTTCCTCTGAATTACCTATTGTCTTTCCTGAATTTGAATACAAAATAACGCAAAAGGACGGAAAACTTTTTATTTATGATGTGATTGCCAAAAAATACCGTGCATTGACGCCGGAAGAATGGGTTAGACAGCATTGTTTAAATTACCTAACGCAACATTTGAACTACCCGGCTTCCAATATTCAAATTGAACGTAATCATCGGATAGATCAATTGAATCGTCGGACCGATATTCAGGTATATGATTCAAACGGACAAGTATTCATGTTGGTCGAATGCAAAGCACCCCAGGTGGAAATTACATCGATTACTTTCCAACAAGCAAGTCAATACCAAAAGAAGAACCAAGCGAAGTACATGGTTTTGACGAATGGACTTCAAAATTATATTTATCAAATAGACTCCAGCAAACAAGAAACGCTACAAATAGCAGAATTCCCCTCCTATTATGAAAATAACTAAACTACTCATCGGCTTTTTATTACTTGGCACAACGCTTTGGGCGCAAAACAAACCTGGAAAACCGCGTTTGGTCGTAGGAATTGTCGTCGACCAAATGCGCTATGACTACCTCTACCGCTTTTCCAATCGTTACAGCGAAAATGGCTTCAAGCGCATGATGCGCGAGGGGTTAAATTGCCAAGACAATCATTACAATTATGCTCCCACGGTCACAGCAGCGGGACATACGAGCGTTTATACGGGTAGTGTCCCGGCAATACATGGAATCGTAGGTAATGAGTGGATGGATCGGGCATCGGGCAAAAAAGTGTATTGCACGGATGATTCGACCGTTACGACGGTTGGAACCACAGGAAAAACAGGCTTTATGTCTCCTAAAAACCTTTGGACGAGTACGATTACCGACCAATTAAAAATAGCGCAAAACTACCAAAGCAAGACCATTGCGATCGCATTGAAAGACCGTGGAGCGATTTTACCGGGTGGTCATACGGCAGATGCGGCCTATTGGTATGATTCGAAGGAAGGGCGTTGGATAACATCGACGTTTTACATGAAGGAATTACCCAGTTGGGTTCAGTCGTTTAATGCGGAAGAACGTGCTTTGAAATTCACCAAACAAGGTTGGAATACGCTCTACCCGATTCAAACGTATACACAGAGTGCGGGAGACAACATGGAATTTGAGAGCAAAATGGCAGGTGAAACCGCCCCTGTATTTCCCCATAGCTTACAGGGAGGAAACCCATTGGAGTTAATCCGTACGAGTCCTTATGGGAATACACTGACGAAAGATTTCGCGATTAAAGCCCTACAAGAGGAGCAATTGGGGAAGCGAGGCACAACCGATTTCTTGGCCATTAGTTTCTCTTCAACCGATTACGTTGGACATAGTTTTGGCCCCCAATCCGTTGAATTGGAAGATACGTATTTACGGTTAGATCGGGATATCGCGGATTTATTGACTTATCTGGACAAGCAATATGGCAAAGATCAGGTGTTGGTATTTCTAACTGCAGATCATGCCGTAGCTGAAATTCCGGGTTTTATTAAAAGCAAAAAATTACCCGGTGGAATATTTGATCGAACCAAAGCGGTAACGGATGTAAAGAAAGCCTTGAGTACGGCTTATGGAGATGTGGAATTATTGATTGGGGAGGATAACTCGCAACTACATTTCAACCATGCCAATATGCAAAAATGGGGTATTAAGCGAGATCAGCTATATCAAATCGTTCGTCAAACGATGGAAAAACAGGACGGATTTTCGGAATTGATCGACCTAGAGGCCATTGGCCAAAGTAACTTGGTTACTCCCTATAAAAACATCGTTCAGAATGGATACAATGCGGCACGAAGTGGTGACTTTATGGTGTTGTTAAAACCACAATGGTTGATTGGTTATAAAACAGGAACATCACACAGCACGGTTTATGCTTATGACACACATGTCCCTTTGTTATTCTATGGCTGGAAAGTTAAGCCTCAAGAAATCAGCACGCGAACAGAAATAAGTGACATTGCCCCTACCCTAGCAAATTGGTTGAATTGCATGGAACCTTCAGGAAGCATTGGCCGAGTGATCCAAACTAAGTAAGTGCTTAATTATATTATTTGAAGATTTTTACCTAATTTAGAGGTCAATTTTTGAACTAAATCAAGAAAGAAGCTATATGAAAATTGCTGTTGTTGGAACTGGATATGTAGGCTTAGTCACCGGTACTTGTTTTGCTGAAACGGGAAATCATGTTACCTGTGTGGATATTAATGAGGCTAAAATCAAGCAGATGCAGGATGGTATTGTTCCCATTTATGAGCCCGGCTTGGAAGACATGTTTCACCGCAATGTGAATGAAGGACGCTTGAATTTTACGACCTCATTGGTTGATGGTATTGCAGGCGCCAAAGTAATATTTCTAGCTTTGCCAACGCCTCCGGGTGAGGATGGTTCGGCCGACTTAAAATACATTCTCAAAGTTGCGAATGATTTAGGTCCCTTATTGCAAGATTATACGGTCATTATCGATAAAAGTACGGTACCAGTAGGTACTTCAGAATTAGTTCATGCAGCTATTTCAAAGGCAGCTAAGGTTCCGTTTGATGTCGTATCCAATCCAGAGTTTTTACGTGAGGGTGTGGCGGTAGAGGATTTCATGAAACCGGATCGTGTGGTGATTGGAACGCAGTCGGATCGTGCGAAAGAATTAATGAGCAAGTTATATGCGCCATTAGTACGCCAAGGAAACCCGATCATCTTCATGGATGAGCGTTCAGCTGAGATGACTAAATATGCAGCAAACGCATTTTTAGCGACCAAAATCACCTTTATGAATGAGATTGCGAATTTATGCGAAAAGGTTGGTGCCAATGTCGATGATATTCGTCGGGGCATCGGAACCGATTCACGCATTGGAAAGCGTTTCTTATTTGCGGGTATTGGTTATGGAGGTTCTTGCTTCCCAAAAGACGTTCAGGCATTGGCTAAAACATCCGAAGAGCATGATTACCAATTTCACATTTTGGATTCCGTGATGCGGGTCAATGAACAACAAAAGACGAAATTGATGCCTTATATTCAATCACATTTCAACAATGATTTGGCAGGTAAAACAATTGGAATTTGGGGTTTGGCGTTTAAGCCATATACAGATGACATTCGGGAAGCTCCTGCCTTGTATAACATTGAAGCTTTGTTAGCACTCGGCTGTAAAGTCCGTGTTTATGACCCAGAAGCGATGAAAAACGTGAAGGAACTGATTGGTGATGTAGTCGAATTTTCGAAGAATCCATACGATGCCATTGAAGGCGCTGATGCCTTGTTGATCGTAACAGAATGGCCACAATTCAGAACACCCGATTTTGAGCGCATGGATAGCCTACTCAAAAACAAAGTCATTTTTGACGGTCGGAACCTCTACGAACTACCACAAATGGAGGAGTTAGGGTATACGTATTATTCAATTGGCCGACAAGCAGTAAAATAGATATGAAAAGAATATTAATTACCGGAGGAGCTGGATTTTTAGGTTCTCATTTATGTGATCGTTTTATCAAGGAGGGTTACCATGTTATTGCCATGGATAACTTAATTACGGGTGATTTAAAGAACATTGAACATCTTTTTAAGTTAGAGCAATTTGAGTTCTATCACCATGATGTCTCGAAGTTTATTCATGTTCCAGGTCAATTGGATTACATCCTTCATTTTGCCTCTCCAGCTTCTCCGATTGATTATTTAAAAATTCCGATTCAAACCTTGAAGGTAGGATCCTTAGGTATCCATAACTGCCTTGGGCTAGCACGTGTTAAAAATGCCCGTGTTTTGATTGCCTCTACATCGGAAGTATATGGTGACCCAACGGTTCACCCGCAACCGGAAGAATATTGGGGCAATGTGAATCCCGTGGGACCTCGTGGCGTCTATGATGAGGCCAAACGCTTTCAAGAAGCGATGACAATGGCCTATCATACCTACCATGGATTAGAAACCAGAATCGTTCGTATATTCAATACGTATGGACCAAGAATGCGTCTGAATGACGGCCGGGTATTACCTGCATTCATTGGACAAGCACTCCGTGGAGAAGATTTAACGATGTTTGGAGATGGTTCACAAACGAGAGCATTCTGTTACGTGGATGATTTAGTGGAAGGAATTTACCGCTTATTGTTGAGCGATTATCCACATCCCGTAAACATTGGAAATCCCGATGAGATTACGATCAAGGAATTTGGCGAAGAAATTATCAAATTGACTGGCACTAGTCAGAAATTAATTTCACTTCCATTACCCACGGATGATCCGAAGCAACGGAAACCCGATATCACCAAAGCTAAATCGATCCTGGGTTGGGAACCCAAAGTATCCCGCGCAGAAGGCTTAAAGATTACCTATGAATACTTTAAGTCTTTAAGCCCCGAGGATTTACACCGAATGGCACATCACAAAGAGTTTTAATGAAGACCGGGGCAACCCGGTCTTTTTTTGTGCTTTGGTAGGAGACATTATATTAATCCAAATTGTAGAGACGCGATACCTCGCGGCTGAAAATCCAAATTGTAGAGACGCGATACCTCGCGTCTGAAAATCCAAATTGTAGAGACGCGAAGTATCGCGTCTCTACAGACAAAAAAAAGACACGAAGTATCGCGTCTCTACAGACAAAAAAAAGGCTGCTCTTTTGAGCAGCCTTTTTTACTATTCAGAATCCTAAATCTTAGTTGAAGATATAACGGATACCGAATTGTGCTTGCCAGCGAGATCCAAGTCCAAATGAACGTTGGAATGAATCTGCCAATGGCGTTGTACCTGAACGGTAAGGGAATTGGAATACTGGACGACCCGTTGCCGCATCGTTACCTGTATAGCTCAATAAACCTGCACGTAATGCCGTTTGGTTCAAGCCCCATTGTGGAGAAACGTAGTTACCGAAGTTAAACACGTCCAAAGTTAATTGTAATGTGTTCTTCTTTCCAGCCACATTGATGTAGAAATCTTGGATAACCTTGAAATCAAAGTTAGCAGCCCAAGGTAATTCAGCACCATTACGCTCCGCATATTGACCACGACGAGATGATAAATAAGCATCTTGAGAGATGTACTTATCTAAGTCATTCCATTGTTGTGCCGCTGTATACGTTCCTAAATCTTTCAATAAGATTTCAGATTGTCCACGTGGAATATAAATCAAATCGTTAGCCGTTTGGTTATCACCGTTCATATCACCTGAATACGTGTATGAGAAACGACCTGCTGGAGCAACTGAATATGTAAATCCAAACGTAGTTGCCGCCTTGTCATTGAAATAGTTCAACTTGTAAGAACCATAAGCGTTTATACGGTGTGCTTGCATGTATGATGAATAAGATGCAACGTTCTCATTTGGATCACCTGATACCACGCGATCTCTCCATTGTGATTGTGCAATAGAACCACCATCATTTACCGAACGAGAATCCGAGTTCGTGTAAGATAAGGACGCAAATAAACCATTTTCGAATGATTTAGAAACAGTCGCAGTCAACGCATACGAATAACCTAAGTCTGTATTCTTAATCACGATAGCATCCGAAATATTTGGAGCTGTTACAGAGTTACCCGCTGCTGGAGCATTCAAACCTTTCGTAGAACCATAAATTTGGTTGTATTTCGTATTTGTTGGGATTCCATTAACAGCCGTGTAATAAATCACACGGTTATCAGATCCTACCGCCTTAACCGTTGAATTCGGCAAGTTTACGTTCTCCAAATATACTGCGTTGATATCTTTTGTGTAGATACCTTCTAATGAAACGATCCAGCCATCACCGAATTGCTTATCAACTGCCAAGTTTCCACGGAATACTTGAGAGAATTTGAAGTTCGGATCCGTCACAGCTAAGTTATACGCCACTGGGTTGATTGTTCCACCAACTGCTGGACGATAAGCATTTACATCTGCATTGAAAGGACGGTTTGTTGGGTTAGCAATGTTTTCTGAACCGAACAATACACCATTGTTAGACAATTGGTTAGACAACCAAACGTAAGGTACACGACCTGAGAATACTCCCAAACCACCACGTACTTGCGTCGTTTTGTCATCCTTCACATCCCAGTTGAAACCGAAACGTGGTGACCATAATACAGTTGTTCCTGGGAACTTGTTGGTCTCTAATTTAACACCATCACGGAAAGTCAACGAAGGAACATACGTGTTTGTATACTTCGGCTCATCGAAAGATGGGAATGAAGTTGCATCCGCACGTAGACCAAACGTTAATTTCAAACCTTTCGCTGCTGTAATCTCATCTTGACCGTAGAAAGAGAAAGTACTTCCTTTCATTTCAGCAAATGGGAATTCCGCATAGTTAGACCATTGTTGTTGGTAACGAGCAGGAATCACCGTCAAATCACCTGATGCCGATTTGATGAAATCATCGATCGACTTGAATTGGTAACCTCCATAATAGTTCGGAGCAAAACCATTTCTAAATGAGTTGTTCTCATAAGCGATACCTAAGGTATACACATGCTTACCTTTATAGATTGTCAAGTTATCTGACAATTGGAAAATATCCGAATCCAATAAGTTATTTGCCGAGAATGGCTCATATCCAAACGTAGTCAACTCGTTCAAGTTGTTATTTCCGATATCCACTGTAGGGAATGGTGTGTTATTCACCGGAGATTGACGGAAATCACGCATTGCAGTATAACCAACTGTTAAGTTATTCGAAATCGTGTTCGAGAACGTCGAGTTTAATTCAGCAATATATGAATCTAAGTTGTTGTTGATACGGTA
>JBJTMZ010000247.1:0-3105 GCA_046073805.1 Aquirufa sp. | reverse complement strand
TTTGCGGAAGATTGCCGATAAGTTCGATATGAAGTTGGTGACCATCAAGGACCTGATTGAGTATCGGTTAGCGACAGAATCCTTAATCCAACGGGAAATTGGAGTCGATATGCCTACCGAATGGGGTCATTTTGACCTTATTGCGTACAAGCAGAAGAATACAGGTGATACACATTTGGCCTTGATTAAAGGTACTTGGGACGCTGATGAGCCTGTCATGGTACGTGTACATAGTTCATGTGTGACGGGAGATATTTTTGGCTCTTGTCGCTGCGACTGCGGTGGTCAATTACACCAAGCGATGGAGATGGTCGAAAAAGCTGGAAAAGGAGTAGTGTTATACATGTTCCAAGAAGGTCGTGGAATTGGTTTATTGAATAAGTTAAAGGCCTATAAATTGCAGGAGCAGGGACGTGATACAGTCGAGGCGAATTTGGAATTAGGCTTTGCCATGGATGAGCGCGACTATGGGGTGGGGGCGCAAATTCTCCGAGATTTGGGTATTCGCAAGATTAAGTTGATTTCAAATAATCCGAAGAAACGTGCGGGATTATTGGGGTACGGGTTGGAAATCGTTGATTCGCTTCCAATTGAGATTCCCTCGAATCCGCACAATGAGCAATACCTCAAGACGAAACGCGATAAAATGGGTCATACCATTTTGAAGAAATAAAAAAAGGCTCCGATTTTTCGGAGCCTTTTTTGTTAGTTATTTCCCAAGATAATGGGTGCTGATTTATTACCTCCCATGATGATGATTTTGGTATTGGGGGATTTTGCAATTTCTTTTTGAGCAATAATCGATTCGTATTGCAACTGTTTGTCGCTAAGTCCAGTCGAAAGAATTTTTTGGTAATCCGCGATACCTTGCGCCTCTACACGCTTTCTTTCTGCTTCTTGTTTTTCCTTCAGTAAAACGAATTGCATTTTTTGGGCATCTTGTTCGGCATTAATTTTCGACTCGATTGTTTGCTTCACCGAGTTAGGAAGATTGATGTTACGGATGAGGAGTTGTTCCAGAACCAAACCTCTTTTCTTGAAATTGCTCTCAATATCTTTGTAGATGCGGGTTTGGAATTCATTCCGTTTCAAGGAGTATAAGGCGACGGCATCGTAATACACGGCATTGTCACGAATCATGGTTCGCGTAATCGGACGAACGACTTTGTCTTTGTAATCAGGGCCAATTTCCTTCAAGATCGTGGGTGCCTTGGAAGGTAGGATGCGGTAAAGAACGGTTAAGTCAACCACAACCTCGAGTCCGTCCGCTGTTAAGACACGAATGGCATCATCCCCCTCGCGATCTCCTTCGTCATGGACGGCCGACATCGTATAGTTTTGGGTTTTGGCATCAAAAACAGTAATTGAAGCTAATGGGTTGACAAAATTTAAACCGCTGGATAGCGTTCCTTCGGAGACCTTTCCAAAAACACTTTGTACGCCTACTTCTCCGGCATCAATTTGCTTGACGGTCGAAGTAGATAGACCCAAAATGAATAAAACGAGTGCCGTGATTCGCAATGGAGCCGCAAATTTTGAGAAAATCAGATTGGGATTGTCGATGGCTTTGCTGGCAAGATATGCCAAAACGCTTAAAATGATGAGTAGCATAATTTGTTTAATTTAGGCTGAAAGGTACATATTTCTTTGCGTTTAAATTCAAATTGGCGGTAACGTTTTTTGGTAAAATATAGCTAATTTTGAATATGATTCAGTTGAAGCACATACACAAGGAATTTGACGGACGAGTTGTTTTAGATGGGATAGACGCAAGTTTTCAGCCTGGAAAAATCAATATGGTCATTGGGGGGAGTGGAACCGGAAAGAGTGTGTTGCTGAAGTGTATGATTGGAATTTTAAAGCCTGAAGCCGGAGAGGTCTTATATGATGGTCGGGATTTTTTACAGGCCGACCAAGATACGGTCAAAGCGATTCGTCGGGAAATGGGCGTTCTCTTTCAAGGAGGGGCCTTATTCGATTCCAAGACGGTTTTAGAAAATGTTCGTTTTCCGTTAGATACCTTGACTTCGCAGACGGTGGAAGAAAAAAATGCGCGCGCGATGCTTTGTCTACAACGTGTGGGTTTGGAGGCCGCGGCGAATCAAATGCCATCGGATATTTCAGGCGGTATGAAGAAGCGTGTGGGGATTGCCCGCGCAATTGTGATGAATCCGAAGTATTTGTATTGCGATGAACCCAATTCGGGACTCGATCCCTTGACGGCTGTTAAAATTGATTTGTTGATCCAAGAAATTACCAAAGAGTTTAATATCACCACTATTGTGATTTCACATGACATGAACTCAGTGATGCGCATGGGCGAATACATTATATTTTTAAAAGACGGTAAGAAGGTCTGGGAGGGAAGTAATCAGAATTTGTTGACCAATGACGTTCCTTCGCTGCAAGAGTTTTTATCGACTAAATTGACTTAATATGCCCTTTGCTAAATCGGCTCCACGCGTTCGTGAAAATGTTTCCATGCTGCCCTACAATACCTTTGGTATCGATGTGTCAGCCCGATATTTTGTGGAAATCAATCATTTGCAGGAATATATCCAACTCGTTCAAGAAGGTCAATATGCGCATGTTAAGCATTTGTTTTTAGGTGGTGGGAGCAATTTATTATTGACCCAAGACATCGATGCGTTAGTGGTTAAGATTCAAATGTCAGGCATCGAGGTAATTGATGAGAATGCAGATTACGTTTGGGTGAAAGCGGGTGCCGGGGTAGTTTGGCATGATTTCGTATGTTATGCGGTGGACCATCATTGGGCAGGTATTGAAAATATGTCTTTGATTCCGGGGACGGTTGGAGCTGCACCGATGCAAAACATTGGTGCCTATGGTGTCGAGATTAAAGATACTTTTGATCATTTGGATGCGCTGAACTTAACGACCTTGGAAGTTGAACGTTTCGATACGCTTCGTTGTGCATTTGGTTATCGTGAAAGTTATTTTAAGCATGCTGGAAAAGGAAATTACCTGATTGCTTCAGTTTGTTTCCGATTAAATAAAAAGGCTAATCCGCAGACCTCATATGGGGCTATTCAAACCG
The DNA here is from genome assembly GCA_046073805.1 of Aquirufa sp. GTDB lineage: Bacteria > Bacteroidota > Bacteroidia > Cytophagales > Spirosomataceae > Aquirufa. Next base: position 47 of record JBJTMZ010000247.1, on the reverse strand, counting down.
TTCTAAGCGAAAAGGGCATAAGCCATCCAAGTATCAAGAACGTGGCG
>JBJTMZ010000246.1:0-2531 GCA_046073805.1 Aquirufa sp. | reverse complement strand
ACGCTGTTGGGTATAAAAGGCCGTTTGAAAATAGGGCTTTCGGGTTCCGAGTAGCGCCGTGTCGGTATTCAAGAAATTTGGGCTCGGTAATAAATGCACGTCTACTTTCCGACGAAGCCGTCGTTCCAACAGGTAATCATTCGGGTCAAATAGAGCCACTTCACCTGAAAGCGAAGCCGCTAATACAATTTCTGAGGAACGTGGATCTTGGGATTCAATGTATTCGACGGTCTTTCCTGCGGCACGGAGTCGGTCGGCAAAGGCCCGCATACTCGCCCGGTGAAAGAGCAGTTTTTGCTTGTGGAAGGCGTATTGTTTGAAGAACAAATCCGACTCTATTAAATAGAAGGTATCCGCCACTTGCTCGAGCGTCTCTTCAAATAACTGATGCGGAAAGATTAAAAATGCTCTCATGTGTTTGGATTATTCACGTGTTTTTCGAGGATTCGTGCCCCCTCTTGTCGGGCCTTCTTCGTCTTCCGCAATCCCCAAACTTGATCGGAAGCGGTCTTGCGCGTCGCCTCTAAATCGACCACGGGCGCTGGGTAATCTACCCCAATTTTCACGCCGTATAGCGTCTGTTCCATGTGACTTAATTTCCAGGGTTCATGGATTAAGGTCGCAGGTACTTGAGCGAGTTCGGGTACCCATTTTTTGATGAACACCCCGTCGGGGTCATGCGCATACGAATTCTTAATGGGATTATAGATTCGGATGGTATTTATGCCCGTTAGTCCGGCCTGCATCTGAATTTGTGGGTAATGAATGCCGGGTTCATAATCCAGGAATTGTTTGGCCAAATGAATCGCCGCATCCCGCCAATCCTGCCAAAGATTAAAGACAAAAAACGAAACGACCATGGCCCGCATTCGGAAATTCAAGTAACCTGTTGCCGCTACACAGCGCATGCAGGCATCGACCAAAGGCACTCCGGTTTTACCTGTTTGCCAGGCTTGAATCAAGGCAGGATCGGGGGATTTTTGAAGACTTTGGTAGGCTTTGTTGACCGGTTCAAATTCCATCCGACATTCATCTTCGAATTTCTGCATGAAATGGCTTTGCCAATGCAAGCGAGAAATGAAGTTTTGCAGGGAGCGTTTATTTTTCGCCTTGGGATAATGCTGCAGGGTATAGGTATAAGCCATGCGCATGCTGATGTTTCCATAGGCAAGGTAGGGGGAGATACGACTGCAGGCCTTCCGACTCGCCTCCGGTTTACTGATGGTGGAGCTATATCCCGGATGTCGTGTTTCGATGAAACTTTTCATGTATTTCCAGCCCCAGTATTCACCGCCCTCTTGAAAAACGGGATTACGGGTTTTAATGGCTACTGGTAATTCAGGACCCTTCAAGCGGCTGTAAAAATCCGGAGGTAGATGAGCTAAATTCCAATTGTCTTCGCGCTAAAAATAGGGTTCCTGACGCATCGTTTTTTCCCAGCGTTGCTGCCAAGTTTTGCGGGATTTGAGTCGGCGGATAACACCATTTGTTGGCGTTTCATTCCAAACGATTCCATTTTTTTGGCAGAAATCTTGCATGTGTAAATCCCGCTGATAACTGATGGCATTCCCAATCTCTTGGTGGGAAAAGATTTGTTGGATATTGTAGGTTTTGTTTAGCGCTTCCATCACCGGCAGAACCTCTGCATGGAAAAGGTATATCTGTCCATTACGATCTTCCAAACGGCCTTGCATTTCCATGAGCGATTCATGGACAAACCGCCAATGCCGCAAATCGCTGTCGGCCGATTCCATCATCGAAGGCTCAAAAAAGTAGACCAATAACACGGGGATATCTGCCGACAAAGCCCGAAACAAAGGTTCGTGATCCGTGAAGCGGAGGTCGCGTTTGAACCAGACGATATGGATGGGTGATTTGGGCATATCTACTAAACTTTAAAATCCTGGGGATGTTTTAAAAAATAAAAGTGTAGTTTTGCAGCGTTTTAATTCCTAATGTATCAAAATGAAACAATATCTGTTCGCTGCCTTACTATGTTTTATCACCTTCCTTTCAAACGCACAAACGGGTAGTATCGAAATGAGTTCAGGGGGATTCTCTTTTATTCCTGCGTTTACCTCGAAAGAACCTAATATCATTATCAATGCGAGCACGAATCCGAAGAAACGATTGACGGGTTCCTTGATGTACATGATGCGAATGAAGAGTATGACACCCACGACGGTGGCGCTCTTTACGCGCTATCGCTTCATTGATCGTAAGTTTAAAGCGATTGTGGGTATCCATATTCCGGCCTTCCAAATGACGGAGGATTATGAGGTAACAAGTTTCTTTGGTCGGGAATTAACGATGATTTATCCGTTGAACGACAAATGGAATATTGGGTCTTTTATTCTCAATGGAAATGCACGTAATACGGATTTTAAGGTGACACTTATTTCCGGGAATACGAATTATCATTACAAAAAGTGGAGTCTATTAACGCAAGGCTATTATCTAACAGTAGGAGATTTGACGGGTGTTGCCGAGACAGTGACCTATGACCTGAATAAACATTTTCAAGCCAAGGT
>JBJTMZ010000245.1:0-7750 GCA_046073805.1 Aquirufa sp. | reverse complement strand
TTGTGGGTAAGGGCCGTGCCTACGGAGCTGAATTTTTCTTGAAGAAGGCTCGGGGAACAAGGTTGACAGGGTGGGTGTCTTATACCTATGCACGATCTTTTCGTTTGATAGAGGAGAATGAATCTCAGCCAGCAGCGAATTTTGGGAAGGAATTTCCGGCTAATTTTGACATGCCGCATAATTTCAAATTTGTGTTAAATAATCGTTTGACCAAGCGAATTTCGTTTAATGCGAATTTCACCTATACTTCTGGCCGACCGATTACCTATCCAAATGCTCGATACAAGGTTTACGCCTATAACGATTTGTACGATTTTGAATATGCTTCGGGTAATTTTCCCCGGGCAGGCTATCAACCCAATAGCTATGTGTATAATGGATCTACATTTACCTATTTAAGCGGTACGACGATCGCACCCGTTTTGGATGGCTACTCATCGCCGAGTTTTACCTTGCGAAATGAAGAACGAATACCTTTCTACATGCGCTTGGATGTAGGTTTTACGATTGAGCCCAAGGAGGGAAAGCGTTGGCAGGGTAGTTGGAATTTCTCTATTTACAATCTCCTGGCTCGTCAAAATGCGTATTCGATTTTCTTCCGTTCTTCTACGGGATTAATTAACCAGGCGCGAACGTATCAACTTTCCGTTTTGGGTGCAGCTATTCCTTCCATCACCTATAACTTCAAATTCTAATGAAAAGACTCTTGCTATTTTCTTGGATGTTGTTGTTGATGGCCTGTGAAACGGAGATTACGGATTTTAAGACACAAAATTTGAGTAATGCCATCGTCGTATATGGCGAAATGTCCAATATGGCTGGGCCCTATTCGGTTCGTTTGAATTATACGTCGGGATATTCACCCTTTGATGTAACGGAGTTTCAAGGTCAAGCGATTCAGGGTGCGGATGTTCGCATCGTGGATGAGGCAGGCGCAGCGATCAGTCTCAAGGAAACGGCCAAGGGATACTACCAGACCCCGAGTTCGTTTGTAGGGCTTGTGGGGAAAAAATACCAGTTGAAAATCATGACCAAAGCTGGTCAAGACATTGCCTCGGATTGGCAAACCTTATCAACGCCCGTAGCGGCAGAGGGCTTGGATTATCAATTTAAATCGGCCGAAAAAGTTGAAAATATGCGCTTCGATTTAACGGGCTATGTGTCAGATAAAAAGCAGGTTGAGAATTATTATTTTATCAAGCGTCAGGATTTCATTCAGTTTTTGACTACTTGTCCGGAGCCACCACCTCCACCAGCTCCTGTTCCACCGTGTGATTGTAAATGTTGGCAAGCCCCTCAAAATACCCAACCCATTTTATTGACTGATTTTTTAGTTGACGGCAGTAAGATTAAGCTTCCTTTGGGCTCCATTGATTACCGTGATTTTACGGATTGGGTGGTGCAATTGGAGGTGTATTCCGTCGACAAGGCCACGCATACCTATTGGCAACGTCAGGAGGATCAGCGTAAATTGGGTGGAGGGATTTTCGACAAGGTACCTGCGCAGATTATTGGGAATTTGAAATGTTTGAATAATCCGGACCAACAGGTATTGGGTTACTTCATGGTGGCGGGAAAAACGAAGTCACGTTTGACCATCGATCGATACAATGGGATTCCCTTCGAGACCTACAATAAACTGGTCAATTACGTCGAGTTCAATAACATTCGGTATAAAAATTATCCCCTCTGGGATTGTCGGAAAGCAGCCTGGATCCCGTACAATATCGGATTAAAATTACCACCTAATTAATGGCTTATTTTATATGTTATGTGTATGCTAAAATTCAAATATAGTATGCTTGCATAATAAATTTTTTCTCTGCAAATTTGTTTCTATCTAAACTGAAAAATTATGCCGAGAGAATATGACCGCCGCAACCTCGACTTCATTCTGAAAGAGGTTTTCAATTATGGATCTTTGTGCCAATATCCCCGTTATGCGGATTATGCACCCGATATGTTTGATATGGTATTGGATTCCGCCGAGCAGATTGCGGAGCGCCACCTCCGTCCCCATTACGTTGATTCTGATCGCAAGCAAGCAGAACTTGTTGACGGTACGGTTCAGGTACACCCAAGCGTCGAGGCCTATGTAAAGGAAATGGGGGAGTCGGGCATGATCGGTGCCACGTTTTCGTATGAAAAAGGGGGCCAACAACTGCCATCGATCGTCGGTGGGGCTCATGAATTTATTCGAGGCGCAGCCAATAATTCCATCGTCATGTTTACGGGATTAAGTAATGGTGCGGCGCACCTGATTGCAAGTTTCGGATCCGAAGAATTGAAGCAAGCCTTTGTTCCCAATATGTTATCTGGAAAATGGACCGGAACCATGTGTTTAACCGAGCCCCAAGCGGGAAGTTCGTTGAACGATGTAACGACTTCAGCTAAGGATTTGGGCAACGGAACATATTCCATCAAAGGCCAAAAAATATTTATTTCAGGGGGTGATAATCATTTTTCAGAGAATATCATTCACTTGGTATTGGCGCGTTTGGAAGGAGCGCCTAAGGGTACAAAAGGTATTTCCCTTTTTGTGGTTCCGAAGCGCCGACAAGAAAATGGCCAATGGGTTTCCAACGAAGTTGTATCGATGGGCCTTTACCATAAAATGGGCCAAAAGGCAACGCCAGCATTGCACCTTTCTTTCGGGGATAAAGGTGATTCGATTGGTTACTTGGTTGGGGAGCCTAATAAAGGCCTTTCCTATATGTTCCAAATGATGAACGAAGCGCGCCTTGGCGTGGGAATGGGCGGTGCTTACATTGCATCGGCAGCCTATCATTTTTCGAAACAATATGCGTCCGAGCGAAGCCAAGGAAGAAAGTTGACCAATAAAGATCCAGAAACCCCGCCGACACTCATTCAAAATCACCCGGACGTCCAACGCATGTTGTATTTCCAGAAATCGATCGTGGAGGGCTCTATGGGTTTATTATTCCAATGCCTATTGTGGGAAGATTATTCAAAATGTTTAGAGGGAGATGAAAAAATAGAGGCACAAATTCTGCTGGATCTCATGACACCTGTCGCGAAAACGTATCCGGCCGAAATGGGAATCTTGTCGGTCAACCAAGGCTTACAAGTATTAGGTGGTTATGGTTACACAGAGGATTTTCCTTTGGAGCAAATGGCTCGTGATGTACGGATTATGTCGATTTATGAGGGGACGACCGGTATTCATGGCCTGACTTTGTTAGGTCGAGGAATTCCGAGTGCGCAAGGCAAGGCGGTACAGGCTTTGGTGAAGCAGATTCAGGCGGATATCCAACAAGGGTTGCGAAACGAAATCACAAAGCCTTATGCGGAGATGTTGGCCTCAGAGCTCGCGAGTCTCAACAAGGTGACGATGCATAAATTAAGCAAAGCCGCTCAACCGGATGTGTTCTTGGCGGATTCCACTTTGTATATGGAACTATTTGGTTTGATTGTTGTGGCTTGGCAATGGCTGAAGCAGGGAAATGTGGCGGCGGCTAAATTGGATTCAACTGAAAAATCATTCTATCAAGATAAGATCCATACAATGAAGTTTTTCTATCATTATGAGGTCCCGAAAGCACTTGGTTTAACGAAACGTTTGCTTGACGACGAGATTTTGACCATTTTTGAATAATTATAGACATTAACTTTCATCACTATGCTTAAAAAGCTATTGGCATTTGGTCTTTTAATAGGCTCATTGCAAGTATCAGCGCAATACAGTGCGCATGAATTGTTTCATCCTTTGTGGAACTATGGTCCTGTTTCTCCCGCTCGCTCTGCGGCAGGCGTTCCAGGTCCTGCGTATTGGCAGAATGTGGCTGATTATAAGATTTCAGCTTCGTTAGACGATACCAAGCACAAGATTTCGGGCGATGTAGAAATTACCTACAAAAATTACTCGCCGGATAAACTACCTTTTCTTTGGTTACAATTAGACCAAAATTCCTTCAACACCAATTCACGTGGTGGCAAAACAACACCCGTTTTAGGTGGTCGTTTTGGGAACGTAGGATTCGATGGTGGTTATCAAATCGAAAGCGTCTTGGTTGATGGCCAACCTGCGAAATACATCGTGGAAGATACACGGATGCAGATTCGTCTGGCTGCACCTTTGTCGGAGAAAACAGGCATCGCTAAAATCAAAATCGTTTACTCCTTCACGTCCCCTAAAAACGGTTCCGACCGCATGGGTATTCAGGAAACGAAAAACGGTGATATCTACACCGTAGCGCAATGGTTTCCCCGCATGTGTGTATACGATGACATCGAAGGATGGAATGTATTGCCTTATTTAGGAGCTGGCGAGTTCTACTTAGAATATGGAAATTTCGAATACTCGATCAATGTTCCTGCGTCTCACATCGTAGTGGGTTCGGGTGAATTATTAAATCCTTCAGAAGTTTATACAGCCGAGCAAATGAAGCGTTGGGCTGCTGCGAAAACGTCTGAAAAAACCGTTATCATTCGTTCAGCTGCTGAGGTAAACGAAGCATCTTCTCGTCCTGCAAAAGATCGTTTGACTTGGAAATTTGCTTGTAAGAATGCGCGTGATGTGGCTTTTGCAACATCTAAAGCCTTCATTCAAGATGCGGCTATGATTAATTTGCCGAGCGGAAAAAAGGCAACAGCCGTTTCGGTTTATCCCGTAGAGTCTGATGGCCAGAAAGCTTGGGCACGTTCCACCGAATATGTAAAAGCATCGATTGAGCACTATTCGAATTGGTTATATGAATACACTTATCCCGTGGCGACCAACGTGGCGGGTATCGTTTCGGGGATGGAATATCCAGGTATTATCTTCTGCGGGTTCCGTGATGAAACTGCCTCGCTTTGGGGAGTAACCGATCATGAATTTGGTCATAATTGGTTCCCCATGATCGTGGGTAACAACGAACGTAAATTTGCTTGGATGGATGAGGGCTTTAATACCTTTATCAATTTCTATTCAACGGATGCGTTTAACAAAGGAGAGTATAAGAATCCGAAGTTCGATATGCACCAATTGGCCCCTCGCATCTTCCGTGCGGAGGCGGATCCGATTATGAGCATTCCCGATGTGATTCAAGCGCGGAACCTAGGATGGGAGGCTTATAACAAGCCTGGTTTTGGTTTACGTATTTTACGCGAGAACATTCTTGGACCGGATCGTTTTGATTATGCTTTCCGTAATTACATCAAAAACTGGGCTTTCAAACATCCAACTCCTCGTGACTTCTTCCGTGCGATGGAAGACGGAGCCGGTGAAGATTTGGGCTGGTTCTGGCGTGCTTGGTTCTACGAATTGTGGAAGCTTGATCAATCCGTGAAAGAAGTGGTTTACATCGATCAAGACCCGACCAAAGGTGCTTTAGTTACCATTGAAAACCTAGACAAAATGGCCATGCCTGCGATCGTTGAGGTGGAAGTTGCGGGTGGTGCCAAAGAGCGCTTCAACTTCCCTGTGGAAATCTGGCAACGTGGCGGTTCTTGGACGTTTAAGACAGCGACCAATTTGCCAATCAAATCTGTAACGATTGATCCGGACCATGTCTTCCCAGACATTAACGGAAAGAATAATACGTGGAAGCCGCTTGCTTACAAAGCGCCGAAAGCCAACTAACAAAAAAGCCCCGATGCGAGTCGGGGCTTTTTTTATTGCTTATTCAAGATCCGACCGATGTCGTTCGCCTTGCCTAATTCCTCTTTCAATTTATCATAACTTCCGGAGAGCATGAGTCCCTTGTATTTCAATAGGGTATTGATGTATTCGTCCAGTACGTCCATGAGGTTATCCTGGTTTTGATGGAAGATTTGTGACCACGTTTCTGGCGATGATTTGGCTAAACGCACGGTCGACTCAAAACCCGTGGACGCCAATTCAAAAATACGCTCCTCGTTTCTCTCTTTTTCCAAAACCGTATTCGCCAACGCGAACGAACAGATGTGCGAGATGTGTGAAATATAGGCTGTATGAATATCATGGTCCACCGAGTTCATGTAAATCAAATTCATGCCCAATCCATCCCGGTATAAACTTTCAATGGTCGAAGCAGCCTCCGGTGAACTCAATTCCTTATCACAAATCACACCACGTTTTCCTGTAAATAATCCATCCACGGCAGCTTCGGGTCCCGAAAATTCCGTTCCAGCCATCGGGTGGGTTGAAACGAATTGTGTTCGTTTGGGGTGATTTTTAAGCGCCTCGAAGACCGGTGTTTTCGTCGAACCTACTTCAATGACCATTTGATGGGGTTTTAATAGGTCTAAAACCTGCGGGATGATTTGAACCAATATATCCACGGGTGTCGCGCAAACAAATACATCCACGGATTGAACAGCCTCTTCCAAGGTCTGAACTTTATCGACTAAACGTAAGGAGAGTGCTTTTGCGGCGTGAACTGGATTGGCTTCAATACCAATTAATTCCGATGCCCAGCCTGAGGTCCGTAAGGCTTTGGCAATGGACCCTCCGATTAATCCGATTCCGATGATTCCTACTTTCTTAGATTCCATTGCTTTGATTTTTGATGCGATCGATCGCCGTTTGAAATACCTCTTCCTTGGCACAAAGTGAAATTCGGACGTAGCCATTTCCCTGGGTTCCGAAGATTCCTCCCGGTGTTATGAACACCGCATTTTCATCTAAAATTTTATCCGAAAGCGCATAGCCCGATTCAAAATTAGCCGGAATACGAGCCCAAACAAACATGCCTGTTTGTGCCGGATCGTACACGCAATTCAATAAATCCAAGAGTTCAAATACCTTTTTTTGGCGCGATTGGTAGATTTTATTTTGTTGGGCAAACCAGGTTGCATCGGCCGACAAAGCCTTCACCGCAGCCTCTTGCAAAGGCAAGAACATGCCCGAGTCCATGTTGGATTTAAACTTCAAGACTGGTCCTAATAATTCCGCCCGACCGAATGCCGCGCCAATCCGCCAACCCGCCATGTTGTGCGACTTGGATAGGGAGTTTAATTCGATCGCCACGTCTTTCATGCCAGGCACGGCCAACAGGCTTATTGGGTTTTCATTGAGGATAAAGCTATATGGATTGTCATTCACGAGCAGGATTGAATGCTTGATGGCAAAATCGCGCAATTTCGTGAAGAACGCTAAATCCGATTTGGCCCCTGTGGGCATGTGTGGGTAATTGACCCACATGATTTTCACCTTGGATAAATCTTGTTGGTCTAATGCCTCTAAATCCGGCAACCAGCCATTCGCCTCACTTAATTCATAAGCCTGAACGGTCGCACCGGCCAAGGAACAAGCCGCTTGGTAAGTCGGGTAGCCCGGATTCGGAATCAATGTGACATCCCCGGCTTCTAAATAGGCCATTGCGATGTGCATGATACCTTCTTTAGAACCAATGAGAGGTAAGATTTCATTCGCAGGGTCCACGGTCACCCCATAGTGTTTCGCATAAAAAGCAGCAAAAGCCTCGCGTAAAGCAGGAATTCCTTGGTAACCTTGGTAGGCGTGATTCGCAGGATTGGCGGCGGATTGGGTCAATGCCTCGATCGTTTCCGATGATGGAGCGAGGTCAGGACTACCGATTCCCAAGTTTATCACGGGAATGCCGGCGGCACGTAAAGATGCAATCTGCTTGAGTTTCGTGGAGAAATAATATTCCTCGACCGACTTTAAACGAGACGCGGGTGAAATGGAAAAGCTCATAAAATAAAAATGCCGACTCACAGGCCGGCGAAAATAAGTTAACATCAAAAACCTATCAAACCGGTTACGCGCAGACGTAATATCCTGCGTAATAATAACCTGCGTAAT
>JBJTMZ010000244.1:0-3611 GCA_046073805.1 Aquirufa sp. | reverse complement strand
ACCCGGTGCAATGGCATTGACATTAATCCCCTTGCTTGCCCATTCGTTGGCCAAAGCCATTGTCAAACGCGCAACACCGCCTTTGCTAGCCGCATAACCGGGCACATTAATTCCACCTTGAAAACTCAACAAGGAGGCCGTAAAGATGATTTTTCCGGAGCCTTGGGCAATCATGGAGCGGCCTATTTCCCTACTTAAAATAAACTGGGACGAAAGATTCACTTCCAAGACCTCATCCCAATACTCATCCGAATGCTCGGCTGCGGGGTCACGTAAAATGGTGCCCGCATTATTTACAAGAATATCAATCCGCGGCACATCGCGCAAAACGGCTTTGATAAAATCATACAGCGATTCCCGATCCGAGAAATCTGCCTGATAGGCTTTAAATTTTCTTCCTAAAGCAGTGACCGCTTTTTCGATTTCAGATCCCTGTAATTCCAAGGAAGCCGAAACGCCAATAATATCCGCACCTGCCTCCGCAAGTCCGATCGCCATGGCCATCCCAATTCCCTTCTTACATCCTGTCACTAAAGCGACTTTGCCAGTTAAATCAAATGATTCCATCGTATTCATATGCATTAAAAGCCAAGGTCGTCATTTATTTACTCAGACCTATTTAAATACGACTTGAATCTGCTGGATTGAATCCTTATTGGCCTCATAAGCAATTACCCAAGATTTTCCATTCCAAATGATCGCAGGATAAGAACAATCATAAGCTGAATCAGATACAAATGATTTCTTCAAATTCCCTTTGACATCTTTAATTATCAATCCGATTTGCTTGAAATAGCGCTCACCCTCCTGTTTAATTTCGGCATAGACTAAGGCCGTCTCGCCTTTCGGATTTGAGGCCAACTGTGGCATACGCATTTTATCGCCAGACAAATGGAGTATCATTTTTTTCGAACCTTGGTATGCCCATTTAATTCCAGATGAACCCTCTGCACCTGTATACCAAGCCGCTTCTAAACCTTTCGAGCCGCGAGCTAGGGATGGTCCTGCATGTGGGCAGGCATTTACCTTCCAGTGGTCTTCGTACAGTGGGACTGATTCGGAATAGTTTTTGCCAAAATCGCTCGAATGAATATACGCCATATCGCGCTCCCCTTTGTCATTCAAATCACGGTAAATCACATCGACATTTCCATTCGCGTCAGCTAAGGCATCGATTCGACAACATTCGCAGGTCTGCTTATCGAGAATTTTCATTTCTCCAAACCCATTTCCTGGACTTGTTGAGGCAGTCACCAAGGTCCGACCTATCGGTCCAACTTTAACATCCAACCAATAAGCCCCTACCTCCCCATTGGGCAATGAGATAATCTTCCCAAATGAATGACTCAAACCTGCCACCGTATCTTTGTGAATGTATTGAGGCTTTTGCCATACCCCATTGATTTCCATGGCATACAACAAATCGCCATTAAAACGCGAGGCAGCTGTTGGTCGGTTCATTTCATACAAGAGGATACATGATCCGTCTGCTTTATAGGCCAACTTGGGCATTCCTTCCGCATGGGTAGACGCTTTTTTATCAATAGGGACCTGCTCAGCAGGCCCCTGATTGACTTTTCGGAAAAACAAAACTCCTTGGGTTGATTTTTCTACCCAAGATAGTACGACATCGCCGTTCGATTTCAAGGCAAAAGAGGGATCCAAGGCCTGATTAGTGGGATTAGACACCGTTTGCGCAAAAGAGACCTGCGCCAAGAAAACGAGCAAAAGAATTAGTTTTTTCATTTTTTGAATAGTTGGAATACATCAATTTGAACACCTGCAACCACAGTACGAGGCGCAGCTGGTGTATACGTTGATTTATCTGTGGCATTATTTCCACGCGTCGCCGTGGTTGCATACAGCGCATCGCCTACGTTCAAGATGTTCGTGAAGAATTGATACGCTTTGTAATTATATCCAAGACGAACATTGAATACAGAAATTCCTTCATAGGTTTTTGTATTTACCTGATTCTCGAACCATGGGCCTATTTTTTGCCATTCTACTGCGATGCGAGCTCCCTTGTATTTGTAGGTTACCTCGGAGTTGGCAATGAAATTAGGCGCTTGAGGCATCTCTTTTCCATTCACATTTTTCAAGGCATCAGATGCACGTGTACTTAAGACAAAATCTACGAAGGTATGCTTGGCATTTGTCCCTCCAAACCGGAAGTTCCAAGCATCATTGGGACGATAGGTGATTTGGTATTCGATTCCTTCATGTAAGGTCTTTCCGGCCGACAGATAATCCGTCGTATTATCAGGCAGGCGGATGCCCAACAACTCATTATTCCCCTCCAAACGATAGAATGTATAATCAACATACACTTTATTCGAGAACAACGAAGCCCAACCTCCTACTTCATAGTTTGCAAAAACGGCTGGATCAATACTTAGATAAAACTTCTCCCCCGTTGTGGCAACTTGAGCAGCTGGTCGGGCACGGAACACGGCTGAGAGCGCTGGTGGTGAAAAGCCTTTCGAATAATTTCCATAAAAGCCAATATTCGAACTCGCCTCGTAGGTAATTCCCAACTTCGGGGAAAACTGCGCATAACTCTTTGATCCCGTTGAATTATCAATAAAGTTCGTGTAATCAAATGACATCTGATCGAAACGACCGCCCAGAGATAATCGCAATTTTTCAATCGGATGTAAATCAAATTGAGCATAGGCCGCTTGATTCCATATCACGGCCGAATAATTTCCTAGGAAAGTCGATGGCAAGACTTGCGTGATCGTGAATTTCTCCACTGATTTTTTGTCCGCACGAAGTGTAGCCGCTAAATTGATTTTATACGCCCAATAGTCATTCGGCGACCGATCCAACAAAAATCCCGCTACCAATTTCGAATTCAGAAATTCAAAATTCTGCGTGTGCTGGCCCATCAAACCGAAGCTTTTGAAGCTATTTTGATTGATTTGTCCGGAAGCTGTCAATGAAGGTGTTGTCCAGGAAATCGAATAGGATGGGTTTTGACCTAGCGCATTATCCCGGTAAAAGGCTGTCAGACTTGAACTCGCATGATCAGACCATTTGTGCTCTAAGGTCAAACGAGAACGAGATGAGAAAGAAGAACGATAGGTAAAATCCGCCGGACTCTGATAGCTTCGTGAATAAAATCCGATACTATCGATGTTACCACCCGTTTGCGAAAAGTAATCGTTATAAGCAAAAGAACCCCACAATTTCGTCTTAGGGGTAAATTGATAATCCAAACGCAGGTTAATCGAAGACTTGTCAAAGTCGGAGTTCGATGCCCAAGAACCTTTTTGGCGAGCTACATATCCTCCGGTCATGATCGACCATTTTTTACCTAACTGAGCTCCAGCCGTAAATTGAACTCGTTTATAGCCCCATTGATCCATTTGATATCCAATTTGAGCGGTTGGGATACCTGGCGCAGTTTTGGTAATTAAATTAATGGCACCACCCACAGCTTCAGGACCATAAAGAGAAGAAGCAGGGCCCTTGATAATCTCTACAGAATTAAGCCCTTGTAGATTCGATTCGATCAAGGCATTATGGTTAAACACCCCCAATGGACGCAATGGAAGTCCATCCTCTAAGTAAAGAAAATAAGCTGACGTCCCAAAAGGCTGGCGAAT
>JBJTMZ010000243.1:0-2732 GCA_046073805.1 Aquirufa sp. | reverse complement strand
ATCGATTTCGCGAAGGAATTCAATTTCAAATTGGTTATCGCAGGAGGAGCGGACAGCTGGATGATTGCTGATATTTTGGCAGCGAACCAAGTAGCTGTTATCTTACATGAGCCGCATGCATTACCTGCAGCGGAAGATGATGCGGTGGATCAACCGTACAAAACGGGAGCTCAATTGCAGAAAGCTGGTGTTTTGTTTACCATTTGCCAAGATTCAGGTGATGGTTATACGCAGATTCGTAATTTGCCATTCATGGCCGGAACGATGTCGGCCTATGGCTTAACACGCGAGGAAGCTTTATCAGCGATTACCTTAAATCCTGCTAAAATTTTGGGGATTGCAGATCGTACCGGAAGCTTGGAAACAGGCAAGGATGCGAACATCGTGATCTGTCAAGGGGACTTGTTGGATATGAAATCCAGCGTTGTGACACATGCCTTTATTCAAGGACGTGCGATCGACTTGGATAATAAGCATACGCAATTATACAACCGTTACAAGTACAAGTATAATTTGAAGTAATCTAATTAGCTTTGGGGAGAAGGTCGGTGACAAGTTTGCCGACCTTTTTTCATTTATTTAGTCTATTTTTGTTGGGTGAAACAGCGCATACTCCTTTTTGATACGATTTTAGATGGGCATCATCCGGCCTATTTAATTCATTTAATTGGCTATTACAGCACGCAGCCCGATGTCGAATTAATCGTTGTGACAGGAGAAGAATTTCAAATCAATTTCGCCAAACGTCAAACCTCCGAGCAATTACGTTGGGGAGAAAACGTGCGCTTTTATCCCATTGATAGCGCAACGATTCAGTCTTTACATGCCAGTCCCATTTACCTTCGCTCTATTCGGGAATGGAATATGGTAGTGGATATTGTCCATGAATTGGAGGTAAGTCATGCGGTATTAATGTATGTTGACTATTTTCCTCTGGGTGTGTTGTTTGGAAAGAAGTTACCCGTTCCCGTCTCGGGAATCAGCTTTCGTCCTCCCCAAAAACCCACGGGTGTTTTTGAATTTATGAAACGGAAGCTTTGGCAGGCGATGTTATCTTCCGGACAGATATCCCAAATTTTTTCCATTGTTCATTCGGCAGTGCCTGTCATGAATCATTTAAGTACGTACGCAAAAGTGACTCCTTTAGCGGATCCCGTTGTGCATTTGCCTTTGACAGCTCAGCAAAAATCGGATTTCCGACTGAATTGTGATATAGCCAAGAACAAGAAGGTATACCTCAATTTTGGGCAATTAGATCAACGTAAAGGGATAGAAGCCTTCGTTGCCGCTTGTAAACTTCTTTCTCCCAAAGATTTGTCGGGCATCTGTTTACTTCTTGCGGGGCCGATTGAATTGAGCTACGCGCTGGAACTGGATGTGCTTTTTCAGGAGATTCCGAATCTTCAGGTTGTGAAGTTATACGATTACCATAACTACCCGACGGTTGAATTGTGTTTTGATTTGGCGGATGTGGTATTGGTCACTTATCAAGATCACTTGGGAATGAGTTCTGTATTAGTGCGGGCTGCATTAGCCGGGAAACCGGTGATCGGAACGCGTGTTGGGACGATAGGCCTAACGATTCAAGAATATCATTTAGGCCTTGCGATTGATCCGTTACATGATGCGGAATATGCTGACGCGATTAAATCAAAGATTAAGACGGATCCAATGAAACAAGCGGATTTAGCGCATCAAAATTCCGTGGAAGCATTCGTCCTCACGATAGCGAAAGGTATTGAATCTTAGCGCTTAAATCCTTCAGCAGATTCTTGGTTCTTTCCGGTCGGGCATCCGTAATAAACACCTGCCCAAAATGGTCCTCCGCCATCATTTCGATTAAGCGCTGAATCCGTCGGTCATCCAATTTGTCGAAGATATCGTCCAGTAACAACAAGGGTTTTCTCGGTTTAACCGCCGTCAAGGCATCGAATTGGGCTAATTTGAGCGCAACGACAAAACTCTTGGTCTGGCCTTGGGAACCGTATTTTTTCAAAGGATATCCATTGATTTCAAATTCAAAATCATCCCGGTGTATCCCCACGGTTGTTCGTTGGGCGGCGAAATCTTGTCTTTCGGCCTGTTTAAGTGCCGCATCCAATTGACCCGCCTCAAATGTTGATTCCATGCGGATTAAAACCTGCTCCCGGTCATCCGAAAGTGCTGCATAATGCGCTTGAAATCGCGGAAGGAAATCTTTCAAAAATTCACATCGCGCAGCACGAATCGACTCCCCAAGAAGTACGAGCGGTTCATGGTAGCTGGCCAACATCAATGTATCCATCGTTCCGCTTTCTGCAAACATCTTCAGTAGACTGTTGCGTTGTTGCACGATGCGGTTATAGCGAATCAGGTTTTCTAAAAACGTACGATCTAATTGTGCCATGACCCCATCAAAGAATCGTCGACGGGTATCCGAACTATCACGAACCAAATCTGTGTCATGCGGGTCCATGAGGACAATGGGGAAATTTCCGATGTGGTCGGCTAATCGGGTGTAGGGTTTTTGATCGCGTAGCAGTGCTTTTTTCTGGCCCTTTTGAACCGCACAGGTGATCTGCGTCTCGCTTTCAGGCACGTGTTCGTCCTTTTGGAATACGAAACTGCCTTGTACCATGAAGAAGGAATCTCCGTGTCGGATGCACAGCGGATCCGCGACACCACGGGCACTTTTGGTCAAGGAAAGAAAATGAATGGCATCCAATAGATTTGTTTTCCCGATTCCATTTTCC
>JBJTMZ010000242.1:0-3797 GCA_046073805.1 Aquirufa sp. | reverse complement strand
GAACTAAGAACTAAGAACTAAGAATTCAGAGATTTTTGAAAACAATTTTTAACTCTTAGTTCTTAACTCTTAACTCATAACTAATTCCCACCTCAAAAAGGGCTATTCAACGGATCAAAATCCTCCGGCGGTCAATTCATTTTACTTCCTTTAAACACCGAATCCCCTCCGCCTTGTTCGAAATTAGATGTTTGATCGCCGAGATTACTTAAGTTGAAGCTCTCCCCTCCTTCAGCTCCTCCAAAGGGTTGGAAATCCAAATCACAATACTTGGTGAATTTACCGATGAATTTCAACCATACGCTGTCCAATGAACCAGAACGGTTTTTGGCCATAATGATCTCTCCCATTCCAGCTAATGAATTTCCATTCTCATCCGCGGTGATTTGGTAGTATTCCGGACGGTAGATAAACATTACCTGATCGGCATCCTGCTCGATGGCTCCAGATTCACGAAGGTCAGATAATTGTGGTTTCTTATTTCCTCCACGTGTTTCCGTGGAACGATTCAATTGCGAAAGTGCAATAACGGGTACATCCAATTCCTTCGCTAATTGCTTCAAAGCACGCGAAATTTGGGCAATCTCCTGCTCACGGTTTCCTGAGGCACCTTTGCCGCCATTGTCGCCAGTCATTAATTGTAAGTAGTCAATAACGATCAACTTGATATCTTTTTGTGCCTTTAAACGACGACATTTCGCGCGTAATTCAAGGATAGACAAGGCCGGTGTATCATCGACGAAGATAGGTGCCTCGTATAAACGCTTGATTTTTGTGTGCAGTTGTTGCCACTCATGGGGTTCCAACTTCCCTTTACGAATCTTTTCAGCTTCAATTTCAGCTTCCGCAGATATAATACGATTCACGAGTTGAACCGCACTCATCTCCAGCGAGAATAAGGCTACCGCATGACCCCATTCGACAGCAGCGTTTCGGCACGCCGATACGACAAATGCTGTTTTACCCATACCCGGACGAGCCGCGATAATGATAAGTTCTTGTTTCTGCCAACCCGATGTCAGACGATCCAAGTCGGTAAAGCCCGATGGAATACCCGTCATTCCGCTCTTCTGTTGTTGTTTCTCCTCTAATTCGGCAACGGCTTTCAAGAGGATGTCCGACATACTTTCGTAGTTCTTACGAATATTCGATTCGGCAATCGTGAAAAGCTCTTGTTCCATGCGATCCAAAATCTGGAATACGTCCGTCGTATCTTCATACGATAAACGTTGAATTTCAGATGAAACATGAATCAATTGGCGCTTAATATATTGCTCAATAATAATACGCGCATGGAATTCCACGTTTGAAGTAGAACTAACCCGCGAAGTTAACTGAGCCAAGTAAGCTGTCCCTCCTGCCTTCTCTAAATCCCCAGTCGATTTTAAATGGTTATTGACCGTTAATAAATCGACGGGTTGAGATTGCTGGAACAAGGCCTGAATCGCCCCAAAAATCTTATTGTGAGCCTCCTTGTAAAAACTATCTGGTTTCAATAATTCAATCACGTTCGCCAAAGGCTCCTTCTCAAGCATCAAAGCTCCCAGAAGTGCTTCTTCTAAATCAACGGCTTGAGGGGGCAATTTACCCAAACCTAAATCACTTAGCCTTTGAGGCATATTTGACCGATTTGATGAATTAATTCCCTGTTTACCCTTGTTAAAAGCTTGCGATGTGTTATTCGAATCCATAGCTACAATTTTACAATTTTTTATCAAAAATATCACCTTGTTGGTGATATAAAATTTCAAGTTTTTGCTATTTTAGTACTTTAAAACATTTAATACCGAAACTACTTGCTAGAGAAAATTATTTCCTTGTCGGACATCTCCTTAATCGAATTCCTAGGTGTGTCCAATTCCCATTTTCAGTTGTTGACGGAGGCCTTTCCTCAGACAAAAATCATTTCGCGCGGCGACCAACTTATCATTCGTGGTTCGGATGATCAAATGGCTTTGGTCGAAGCGATTGTGAATCAATGCATTCAGCACTTAAATAAACACAGTACCTTCACGGCGGTGCACATGAAGGCGTATATTGATTCAATTTTAAACCCAACCGGTGAGGAAATGGAGACGCCTTGGGTGGAGGATAAAGATGTTTTATTGTTTGGAAATAAAGGTATCGTCATTAAGGCCAAAACACCGAATCAAAGGAAGTTGGTCGATGCTGCTACCAACAATGACATCGTCTTTGCGATCGGTCCAGCGGGTACTGGTAAGACTTATACGGCGGTGGCTTTGGCGGTCAAGGCATTAAAAAATAAAGAGGTTAAAAAAATCATCATCACGCGCCCAGCTGTGGAAGCGGGTGAAAATTTGGGATTTCTTCCAGGTGATTTGAAAGAAAAAATTGATCCGTACCTCAGACCTATATATGACGCGTTGGATGATATGATTCCTGCGGAGAAGTTGAAGTTCTATTTGGAGAATCGTACGATTGAAATTGCACCTTTGGCCTATATGCGAGGCCGTACCTTAAATAAGGCATTTATCTTGTTGGACGAGGCGCAAAACACGACTTCCATGCAAATGAAGATGTTTTTAACGCGTATGGGTATTCAATCTAAAACGATTATTACGGGAGATAAATCACAAGTGGATTTGCCAAAGAACCAAACCTCGGGTTTGGGCGAGGCGGAACGGATTTTGAGTGGGATTAATGGGATTTCCTTTGTGGAGTTGGATGGATCGGATGTTGTTCGCCATCGTTTGGTGCGTAAAATCATTGAGGCCTATGGAAAGCAAGACAAGTAGGATTATTCAGGCGGTCTCCGACGAACAAATTGCGCAGGTTTTTGAGATTCGAACGGAAGTTTTTGTTTATGAGCAAAAATGTTTGCCTTCGGAAGAGTTTGATGAATTAGACGCGCAGGCGATCCATTTTCTTTTGTTGGAAGGTGATAAGCCCGTTTCCACGGGTCGTTTTCGCAAAACGGACAAGGGGATTAAAATTGAACGGATAGCTACCTTGAAAGAATCACGTGGAAAGGGATATGCGAGCCAAATGATTCGCCATGTCATTCAGGAAGCGAAAAAACGATACCCTGAAAATAAATATTACTATTTACATGCGCAGGTGGATGTTATGCCACTTTATGAATCTTTAGGATTCGAACCATTTGGTGGAACTTTTATTGAGGCAGATATTGTTCATCAAGCCATGGAAGCTCGTTTTTAGGCTTCTTTAAATTCAGGAAATATGTCAATCAAAGCAATTGAGGCTGTTTATCCGCCTGGGCCACCCCATTTTGTGGGCGATGGTTTTCGTGTACATAATTTTATACCGAGTCGGCATGGACTCGACATGCATCGCATGTCCCCCTTCATCATGATGGATTACGGTGCCAAATTCCACGTTCCTCCATCGGATAGCCCGAAGGGCGTGGGCGTACATCCGCATCGTGGTTTTGAAACGGTTACCATAGCCTACAAAGGACGTGTGGCGCATCATGACAGTGCCGGTGGTGGTGGTATCATCGGAGAGGGTGATGTTCAATGGATGACGGCTGCATCAGGTGTTTTGCACAAGGAATACCATGAAGAAAGTTTCAGTAAGTCGGGTGGTGAATTTCAGATGATACAACTATGGGTCAACTTACCTGCCAAAGATAAAATGTCGGCACCCAAGTATCAGGCGATTGAAAATGCTGCGATGCCTAAAGTGACTGTGGAAAAGGGATTTGTGGAGGTCATTGCTGGAAATTTTCAGGGTGTTCAAGGGAAAGCTAGTACGTTTACCCCCGTAAATATGTTCAATGCCCATTTAGAGGCTGGCGGAAAATCGGAGTTTGAATT
>JBJTMZ010000241.1:0-18021 GCA_046073805.1 Aquirufa sp. | reverse complement strand
GTATATCATCGGTATGATGGAGCATATTGAGCCAGCAGGAATTCACTCTGGGGATTCTCACTCTGTATTGCCTCCATTTGACTTGTCGGACAATGTCATCAAACAAATCGAAGACCATACGCGCAAAATCGCGGTGGCCTTTGGTTTTCAAGGCTACCGCAATTTTACGCGTATGATCTTCGATTTGCTTCATCACATTCTCCGACAAATCAAATGGCGGCAATACAGAATGAGAATCCCCTGAGTGAATACCCGCTGGCTCAATGTGCTCCATCATACCTATGATGTAAACATCTTCCCCATCGCAAATCGCATCCGCCTCCGCTTCAATCGCGTTTTCCAAGAAGTGATCCAACAAGATTTTATTTCCCGGAATATCCCGTAAAATGTCAACGACGTGTTGCTCTAACTCCTGCTCGTTGATCACAATCTTCATCGATTGACCTCCTAATACATACGAAGGGCGAACTAACAAAGGATATCCTAACTCACGTCCTAGTGCCACCGCATTATCTGCATCCTCACAAACTCCGAACTTCGGATATGGAATTTCCAAATCTTTCAATAGACTCGAGAATGCCCCGCGGTCTTCTGCCAAATCCAATGCCTCAAAGGAAGTACCTATGATCTTAATTCCGTATTTAGATAATTTCTCTGCCAATTTTAAGGCCGTTTGACCGCCCAACTGCACAATGACTCCCTCCGGTTTCTCATGCTGAATGATGTCATACACATGCTCCCAGAATACCGGCTCAAAATATAATTTATCCGCAATATCAAAGTCGGTCGACACCGTCTCTGGATTCGAATTAATCATAATCGTCTCATAACCTGCTTCCTTCGCTGCCAAAACCCCATGCACACAAGAGTAATCAAACTCAATTCCTTGTCCGATACGATTCGGACCTGAACCTAAGACAACAACCTTTTTCTTCGGTGTTACTTGGGACTCATTATCCAATACATCTGAACCCACCTGACCAAACGTCGAGTAGTAATATGGTGTCTTCGCTTCAAATTCCGCCGCACAAGTATCCACGCATTTGTAAACACGCTTGATGCCCATCGCATTACGCTTGTCGTAAACTTCCGATTCCAAACAACGTAAGGTATGTGCAATCTGACGATCCGCAAATCCTTTATGTTTTGCCTCTTCCAATAATTCCTTCGGAATATTCGAAATGGTGTATTTCTCAATTTCACGCTCCACACGAACCAAATCCTCGATTTGATTCAAGAACCACTTATCTATTCGAGTGGCTTGTTGGATCGTCTTAAACGAAATCCCCAACTTAAACGCATCGTAGATATGGAACAAACGATTCCAAGATGGATTCGCCAAGGAATGCATAATCGCGTCTTGATCGCGCAATTCCTTGCCATCCGCACCCATACCATTTCGCTTGATCTCTAAGGACTGACAAGCTTTTTGAAGTGCCTCTTGGAAGTTACGACCGATACCCATGGTCTCACCTACCGACTTCATTTGAAGTCCAAGTGTGCGATCCGAACCTTTGAATTTATCGAAGTTCCAACGTGGAACTTTCACAATCACATAGTCTAACGCTGGCTCAAAATAGGCCGACGTCGTACCCGTGATGGCATTGGTCAATTCATCCAAATTATAACCGATCGCCATCTTCGCGGCAATCTTCGCAATCGGGTAACCCGTTGCTTTCGATGCTAAGGCTGACGAGCGAGATACACGTGGATTAATTTCAATCGCGATAATCTCATCCGTTTCTGGATTCAACGAGAACTGTACATTACATCCACCCGCAAACTGACCGATGGCATTCATCATATTGATGGCCATGTCACGCATACGTTGGTAAATAGTATCTGGCAAAGTCATCGCCGGAGCAACGGTAATCGAATCCCCCGTGTGGATACCCATCGGATCAAAGTTCTCAATCGAACAGATGATAATTACGTTGCCTAAATTATCCCGCAACAACTCTAATTCATATTCTTTCCAACCCATTATGGATTGCTCTACGAGCACCTCATGCGTGGGTGAAGCATGCAAACCCTTGTTCAAGGCCGCATCAAAATCTTTGGGATCATTAACGAATCCACCACCTGTACCACCTAAGGTAAATGATGGACGAATTACTAATGGAAAACCTGTCTCTTGCGCAATCTCTTTTCCTTCCAGGAATGAACGAGCCGTACGCCCTTTACAAACCCCAACACCAATTTCCAACATCTTCAAACGGAATTTCTCACGATCCTCCGTCGTTTCAATCGCCGCAATATCAACTCCAATAATCTTTACGCCGTATTTCTCCCAAATCCCTGCTGCATCACAATCAATTGCCAAGTTCAAGGCTGTTTGGCCACCCATCGTAGGCAAAACCGCATCGATTTTGTGTCTTTCCAAAATGTGAATAATCGAAGCCTTCTCTAAAGGTTTCAGATACACATGATCCGCATTCATCGGATCGGTCATGATCGTCGCCGGATTCGAATTGATTAAGATTACCTCAATGCCCTCCTCACGTAAGGAACGAGCGGCTTGAGAACCAGAATAATCAAATTCACAGGCTTGACCAATGACAATGGGACCAGAACCAATAATAAGGACGGATTTAATCGACGAATCTTTAGGCACGAGATGGTATAATTTTAAGAGTAATGATTAGTAATTTCAGGGCCCTTAACACTAGGCTCAAAAATTGTACAAAATTAGGGCTTTGAACCCGAAAAGTGAAGCGTTTTTGAAAATAAAATTGATAAAGTTATTCCGGTCAAAATTTCCCTTATTTTTGACAATTAAAACCTAAAATCGTGCTAAAAATCTTGGTTGCCTTCGATGAAAATCGAGTAATTGGAAAAAACAATACGTTGATTTGGCATTTACCGGCCGACTTGAAGCGATTCAAGGCCCTAACCACCGGTCATGTCATCATCATGGGGCGGAAAACATTCGAGTCGATTGGCAAACCGCTTCCAAATCGCACGACGATTGTGATCAGTCGGCAAGCTGATCTACAAATCGAGGGTGCCATCATTGCCCATTCCGTGGAGGAGGCGATTTTAAAAGCAAAATCATTAACACGCGAAGACATTTTCATCGTTGGTGGCGCGGAAATATATGCCTTGAGTCTTCCTTTGGCCGACCAGATTTTAGTCACCCAGCTGCATGATATTTTTGAGGGCGATGCCTTTTTCCCTGAAATCCCGTTGGATACCTGGGAAGTGAGCGAGCGGGAGCGCGGGGTGACTGATGAGAAAAATGCCTACCAATACAGTTACTTAACCTATTCGCGTAAATGACACATCAAATCGTTCTTAGCGAGACAGCCTTGTCGATCGATGCGACCTACCAATACTTACAGGATCCGGAGGCCGGAGGAATCTGTTTGTTCGTGGGAACGATCCGAAATAAAAACCAGAACAAGGACGTCGAACATTTGACCATGGAAGCCTATTCGGCTATGGCTAAAAAACAGATGGAACGCATCGCGACCGAAGCCGCTGAACAATGGCCAATTCGTAAAATAAGTGTCGCTCATCGTACCGGAAAATTAGCGATTGGAGATATCGCGGTAATCATCGGCGTATGTTCAGTTCACCGAGCGGAAGCCTTCAAGGCTTGCGAATGGTTAATCGATACACTCAAAAAGGAAGTTCCTATCTGGAAGAATGAGTTTTATTTGGATGGTTCAGCTTGGCTGGTACCCCACCCTTGATCTACCATCAAATTACAGCCTCGAATCTCGGAATTATCAAAACGTCCTAAGACCTTAAACCGGATTCCGTCGGCTTCCAATGAACCTAGATCCTTGGTTTCAATAAATGGACAGGAATCAATGTTCGCCAAATCAATGATTTGTATCCCTCCTACTCGACCTGGCTTGATTACCTTGGCCAAAGGATCCGTCACCTCCCGTAATTGAATTCGCATCGAAATACCTGGAGTAAAAATACCATCCTGCGCTGCATAAGCTTGCGAAAACAATTCCGTCATGCCATATTCTGAAGCAATATAAGGAAGTCCCATATTCGCCTTCAAGAAATCGTGTACCCGCTCACGGATCCATTCCTCCCGTCGGCCCTTCATGCCACCCGTTTCCATGACCGTAATACGACCCGCTGCGATAGCTTCGTGCCAAAATGAAAAATCCTGCCCGGAGTCTACCCAATCAAGCAAACCAAAAGTTACGCCCATTACCCAAATCTTTCGATGGGTCAGTAGGGCCTTTTTAAGTTGGACCACCAAGTCATCATATTGATTCAAAAAGAAGCCCGAAAGCTCTGAACCGGACTCCTGGATAAAATGATCCATCATGAAAACCAACGAAGACGTACTGCGCTCGAGGTAAGAGGGCAATAGGGCAAAAATATGGTAGTCGGTCAGCGCACCATATTGCTCCTCGAAAATTCGCTTCGATTGTTTTTGGTAAAATTCGGGGTCGCAAACTGGATGTTTAGAGGGAATTTGGCCAGTTGTACCAGAGCTTTCAAAATTAAACAAGACCGGAGCGCTACCCGTCAAAACTTGATTATTTTTAAATAACTCGATGGGTAAAAAGGGGATGTCTGTTAACGTTTTAACACTTGCAGGGCTGACGCCCATTAATTTCACAAATCGAGCATATAAAGGGTTGTGCTCAAAAGTATATTGAAACATCTCCAGGGCGATCGATTCGAAATCAGCCTGCTGCATGGACAGCACCCTTTTCTTGAGTTCAGATCGCCAAGGTTCCCACATGTTTGAATCGTTGCGCACGGCTTTTATTGAAATTTCATACAAAATTAAACCAATTCATTAACTTTACGAATTATGAAATGGAGCATTCGCATTCTGGGCTTACTGATTTTCCTTGGCGGACTTTTGGCCTGCGTGAAAGAACCCGAATGGAGCACGGTTCCAGCAATTACCTTCAAGCAAATCCAGAAAATCACCAAAACGAGTAATGATGGATTTGGTGGGAAAGCGAAGATTGATTCGGTTATCATGTCGGTCAACTTCCAAGATGGGGATGGCGACCTGGGTATCACACAGGCTGAATTAAAAGCTAATCCGACCAAATACAAGGATTTCCGAAATTTCGAGGTCAATGTCATGTTGAAAAAGAATGGCAAATTCGTGCCCGTAACCTTTAGTCCAAGTCTCGGAGGTTTAATGAACTTTAAATTCAAAGCCGATCAAAAATCAGGTCCCATTGAAGGAACGGTGGACTATTCTACCCAATTCGTGTATGCCTTTTACAAAGGTTATTCACCCTTATTTACTGAAAAAAACGACACCCTTAAATTTCAAATATTCATTCGCGACAATGCCTTGCAAACAAGCAATGTGGTGGAAACAGACCCCATTGTGATATTTCAAGATTAACAACCTACTTCCAACAACATGAAAATCAAACACCTACTATTGGGATTCCTACTCCTGGGATCATCGACTACTTTCGCTCAAAAAGACATTACGCTGGATGACATCTGGTCGAAGCCCGTATTCCGCCAAAAGAACATTCAAAATTTAAACTGGACGAAAGATGGACAATCTTATTTGGAGTTAAAGGAAGGCAAAATCCTGAAATACAATGTCCTTGACCCAAGTAAGTTCGAGACACTTTTTGATGAGGCTATTCACAAAACGAGCATGGGAGGGACCATCCATGTGCAGGAGTTTGAATTATCGTCAGATGAGCAAACGATTCTTATCGGAACTGCTTCGGAACCCATCTATCGTCGTAGCTCGAAGGAGACAAACTATTTGTTTAATCGATCAAATGGCAACTTAAAATTACTTTCGCAGGGAGACAAACAGATGCATGCAACCTTCTCACCGGACGGAAAACGTGTCGCTTTTGTTCGAAACAACAACCTTTTTTGGGTAGATGTAGCTAGTGGAAAAGAAACCGCGATTACCACGAATGGCAAAAATAATCAATTAATTAACGGAGCTTGCGACTGGGTTTATGAGGAAGAGTTTTCGTTTGCGAAAGCATTTGTTTGGTCGCCTGATAGTAAGAAGATCGCCTTTTATACGTTCGACGAAAGTCGGGTCCCCGAATACAACATGCAAATGTGGGGGGAATTATATCCTCAAGATTATCGCTACAAATATCCGAAAGCCGGGGAGGCCAATTCCAACGTGAGTTTGTCAGTTGCGCTTTTGGATGAGAACAAAATTCAACCAATTAATGTAGGCCCTGAAAAGAACCAATACATTCCACGTTTGAAATGGACGACGAATCCAGATGTCGTAGGATTTATTCGCCTAAATCGCTTACAAAATCACATGGAATTGTTGCACCATAGCATTAGCAAAGCAACAACTAGCCTTGTTTATGATGAACATACAGATACGTCCATTGAGATTGAGGCAGTAGGAAATGATATCACGTATTTGGCTGATGGTAAATCATTTATTTTCAGTTCAGAAAGAAGTGGGTTCAAGCATTTATATGTTGGAGAAATTGCATCTGGAAAATACACTGCGATTACATCGGGCAATTGGGAGGTAGATGACTTCTATGGTTACCAAGAAAAAACCAAAACATTGTATTTCAACTCTACGGAGCAAGGTCCGATTGGACGTCAGGTATATTCCATCAAGTTAGATGGAACTGGAAAGAAACTTATTTCAATGGAAACGGGGACGAATACGGCGAGCTTTAGTCCTGATTTTTCATTCTATATGTTAAACAATAGCTCTGCTAAAAAACCCTTAACGATTGCTTTATTAAGTACAACAAAGGGCTTAGTTCGTGTATTGGAGGACAACCAAAAATTACGTGCACAGATTACGGAATACCAATTATCGCCACGTGAATTTTTCGAGATTCCTTTGGCCAATGGAGATCATTTGAATGCGTATTGGATTAAGCCAGCAAACTTTGATCCGAACAAGAAATACCCGGTATTAATGCATGTTTATGGGGGACCAGGAAGCCAACAAGTACTTGACTCCTACCCGGGAGCAGATTTTTATTGGTATCAAATGCTGTTGAAAAAAGGTTATTTGATCTATTGTGTGGACAACCGTGGCACGGGTGGCCGAGGAGTTGCCTTCAAGAAAATCACTTACCAGAACTTAGGTCGCATCGAGATACAAGACCAAATCTTTGCAGCCAAATTTATTGGCAACTTACCTTACGTAGATAAAAGTCGGATCGGTATTTGGGGATGGAGCTACGGCGGATTCATGTCGGCCAATTGCCTCATGCAAGGAGCCGAAGTATTCAAGGCGGCGATCTCGGTGGCTCCGGTGACCAATTGGCGTTTTTATGATTCGATCTATACCGAACGTTATCAACGCACGCCTCAGGAAAATGCGGCGGGTTACGATGAAAATTCCCCTGTATACCATGTGAATAAATTGAAAGGCAACTTATTGCTCGTACATGGAACGGGAGACGATAACGTGCATTTTCAAAATGCGGTGGCACTGGAGGATGCCTTGATTAAGGCCAATAAGCAGTTCCAAAGCTTTTATTATCCGAACAGAAATCATGGAATTTCCGGAGGGAATACCCGCTTGCATCTTTATACGATGTTGACGAATTTCTTAGAAAAGAACTTATAGTTTTTTGAGTTCTTTGTAGATGGTATCGGTCAAGCGATAGGTCAACATGCGTTGATCCTTTTCATCCGCTTGGATGTCCAATACTTGTTCGCCTGGGAAAACGAGTCCTAAAGACTTGGTCAGACCATCGATTAATTTAGCCCTGAATTGCCGTTGCGATTCGGGGCTACTTTTATGCTTGCCAAAGAAGGCAACAATTTGATGGCCCGAGACGTGGCCTTGGCGATAATTCAACCGAAGAAAATCCAAGAATTGACGTTCGTTTGCGCCTAATAATAGGTTGAGCTGTTGCTTTTTCTTACGCTGTTTTAAAAGCACGAGAAAACGAAGGAGGGCAATTAAAAGAATTACCCCTAAGATGGCTAATGCGATTTGCTGAACATTTTCAAGTAAAGGTTTTTCCATCACAGGGCCCATATATTCACTTTCCTTTAAAAGCGTTTGTATCGAGACTTCCGCTACTTGAAAAGTTCCATAAGGATAAGACTCTTGCACTTGTGGCAAGAAAATACTTCGACCTCTTGTATAAACACCATAGATTATACCGCGTTCTTCATTGAATTTTCTTATTTGAAAACGGGCAGGATTTGTCCATAAATAGCCCTTGTATGAATCTTGTGTATCGATGATGTACAGTAAATCATGATTATACCCCGCGGTCATTTCATAGGGCGAAATGATAATGTAACGCCCGAGCGCGAGCATAAAATTATTGCGTTTGTGGCTAATAATTTGACGTAACCTTGGTTCATATACCTCGCCCAAACGCTTAAATCGTTTATTCGAAAATGTATAGTTATAGATACCAAAATCAAGGTCCAACACCTCAGCGGATTCCGTTTGATTAATGCGATTTGCCCCAATTTGAACAAAAACATCCGTCTCAGGGACATACACACCATAGTGTTTGTGAATAGATCGAGGAATGTCACCTTCGGCCAAAATGTGTTGCCAATCTTTGGATACGGGATTGTATTTAGTCATGATGTTGGTCGATTGCCAAAAACCATACCCCCCAAAACTATATAATTCATTTTTGCGCGCAAATTGCACCGCCTGACAATTAGCACCACGGAAAAAAGTTAAATCCTCGCGTTTTAATGTTTTTGTGGCTATGGTGAACCGATAAACCTGACCGCTGCATTCCATAATCAGGAATGTACCCACTTGGCCATCTATTTTCACCGGGGTTAATCCATCTGCGCTTGAATAAACTTCACCTACTTTTACATCTTGAAAGTTAGCGACTCCCAAATCATCCCATCTTCCTTGGGTATTGGATTGATATAAATGGTTGTTAAAAAAGTCGATTTTATAGCAAGTTGAAACACCCGGTTCGCGCCAAGAAATCGTCTGTGCTTGAGTAGCCAACAAGGCTACTAAGCAGAAAAAGATAGATAAAACTACGATTCGAATACGCATAAATCTGAATAATTACAGCCCAAAAATGCACTTTTTTTATACAAAAATTGAATATTGTCTAGGTAACGGTGCAAAAAATGTAGTAATTTTGTCTTTACTGCTTAGTCCCGCAGCATAAAATACAATTACATGACATTACATCGAGAAGGAAAATCATTATTAATCAGTTCATTACTCATCGTTTTAGTAATTAATGGCCTAGTCGCTTACTTTTTCCCAGAACAAGTGTACCTGCGCGAAGGAATTGTGGTTATCACTTCTCTATTCTTTTTAACCATCCTTCAATTCTTCCGTGTACCTAAACGCCACACGGAGATTAATCCAAATCACATCATTGCCCCTGCGGATGGTAAAGTAGTGGTTATCGAAGAAGTAGAAGAACCTGAATACTTCAAAGGCAAGAGAAAACAGGTTTCGATTTTCATGTCGCCCATTAACGTCCATGTGAACTTTAACCCGATTTCAGGTATCGTAAGCTATTTTAAATATCACCCAGGAAAATACCTCGTAGCATGGCATCCTAAATCAAGCACGGAAAATGAACGTACAACCGTCGTGGTGAAACACGAAAACGGTACGGAGGTATTATTCCGTCAGATCGCTGGAGCATTGGCCAAACGTATTTGCTGGTATGTGAAAGAAGGCGATCAAGTAACCCAAGGTCAAGAATTTGGCTTTATCAAATTCGGTTCACGAATTGACATTTACCTTCCACTTGATGCCGATATTTGTGTGAATATCGGGGATAAACCCGTAGGTTCCGAAACGGTTATTGCCAAGCTTCGCTAATCAAGCCCAATATTTTTTCAAGTCCTTGTTGGTCGATGATAGAGAAGTCATTCAAGACATCTGAATCAACATCTAACACCATCGTCACCTCTCCCGCCTGATTTTTCACAGGTAATACAATCTCTGATTTAGACGCAGATGCACAGGCAATGTGCCCTGGAAAAGCATCGACATCCGGAACGATGACGGTCTCAGCAATCGTATATGCATGTCCACAAACACCTTTGTGAAACGGAATACGCGTACAGGCTACGGGTCCCTGAAAAGGGCCTAATACCAATTGACCGTCTTTTACAAGATAAAAACCTACCCAGAAAAAACCAAATACTTCTTTGATCGCGGCTACGATGTTAGCTAGATTAGCTGTTTGGTCATTTTCGCCGACTAATAATCCCTGTATCTGGGGAAATAATGCGGCATATTTTTCCTCCCGTGAGCCGCTCGGAATTTGCAAATCTTCTGCCATCTTAAAAATATCGTTTTAAATACGAGTTCTCCGCTTTGCTCGACCAGTTAGATCGATATTGTCCAAGGGTTTGTAGCAGAGGTGTAATGATTTCGTCAGAGGGCGTTAATTCACCCGCTTGTACAGCGGCTTTCAATTGACCCAAAGGAAGTAAGTGTACTTGTTCATCCCGTATTACGGCAACGTCCCGACTGAAAAAATCAACTTGCAAAGATTCCCCTAATGACTTAAACCAGCGCGACGAGGCATCAATGGAACAACCTGATGCTTCATTCATTGCTTCATTTACAGCGATTATAATGACCTGATTATAGCGAATCTCAAACGAGGCTTGCAAGGGGGCGCCGTGAGCTTCCCAATTTTGACAAGATTTAATTAGCGTACCAGAAATCAATTCGATCTCCTGTGAGTTTAAGGCTCTCGAGGCTTGGTATACCCAAATTCGGGCGGAATCGGGTAGTTCTTGGAAAGGTATATACATCTTATTTTAAGCTTTGCTGAACCAATTCAGCCAAATCTACTACTTGGATTTCATGTTCCTTGCCAGATTTGTTCAAACCATCTTGAAGCATCACCATACAGAAAGGACATCCCAAAGCTACTTTATTTACGCCAGATTCGATAATTTCTCCCGTACGCTTTACTTGTACTTCCTCGGTTCCTGGTTCTGGCTCTTTAAACACTTGAGCGCCACCGGCCCCACAGCAGAGGCCTTTGGTCCGACAGCTTTTCAATTCTTTTAATTCCTTTTTAAGGCCCGTTATGACCTCACGAGGAGCATCATAAACGCCATTTCCTCGACCCAAATAACACGAATCATGGAAGGCAATGGTTTCTTTCTCTTCGTTGAATTGAATCTTACCTGCCTCCAATAACTCCGCGAGTAATTGACTGTGGTGAATCACCTCATAGCTTCCCCCTAGCGATGGATACTCATTTTTGAGGGTATTAAAACAATGCGGACAGGCCGTCACAATTTTCTTCACCCTATACATCTTCAAGACCTCAATATTTTGCATGGCCTGCATTTGGAACAAAAACTCATTCCCTGCTCTGCGAGCGGGATCGCCCGTACACGATTCTTCGGTCCCTAAGACGGCGAATTTGACACCTACGTGATTCAATATTTCACACAGCGCCCGAGTCACTTTTTTATGACGGTCATCAAATGATCCGGCACAACCTACCCAGAACAATAAATCAGGACTTTCTCCTTTAGCAGCCCATTCGGCCATCGTTGTTACTTGCAGTTCCATGACTATTTCTTTTTTTCTAATGCGCGCATTTGCTCTACGGTCAGTCGGCTCCCATCATCACTCCAACCCGGAGGGCCAAATAAATAACCCATTACTTGTTTAAATGACCTAGCCTTCATCAAGTCCTTGCCAATTTGTACCCATTCATAAAAGGCAATTTTAGCAGGATTATAGCTCACAATTTGTTTGGTTAATCCATAATGTGGACGCGCCTTCTCCTCTTGAAAAGAACCAAAGATCCGATCCCAGATAATTAAAACGCCTGCATAATTGGTGTCTAAGTATTCTAAATCCGTACCATGATGCACGCGATGATGGGAAGGCGTATTAAAGATTTGCTCAAACCAATGAGGCATTTTTTGAATGAATTCGGTATGTATCCAGTACTGATAGAGCAAGCTGGTTTGTTGGAAAAAGAATACGATAAACGGATGTACACCCAAAAGAGGCAACCATGCCCAAAACAAAAATCCACCCGTTAAATTTCCCGTCCACGTTTGCCGTAAAGCAGCCGCCAAATTATACCGAGGTGAGGAATGATGCACCATGTGCGAAGCCCAATAAAACCGCACAACATGTGAAATCCGATGTACCCAATAATAGGTCAAGTCCTCCGCAAAAAAAGCAAAGACCCATACCGGCCACCAATTAAACTGGAAATCAGCTAAACGCCAATGTTCGTAAATATAAAAGTAGGTCACAAAGGCTAAACTCTTCGTAATCGTCCCTACGGCCAAATTCCCTAACCCAAGCCCAATCGATGTTAAGGAGTCCTTTGACTCGATAAAATCTCGTTGCTCCTTGTAAGAGAGCCAAGACTCAAAAAGTACCGTTGCCAGAAAAAAGGGAACGGCATATAATATTAATTGAGGCGTCATAGCTTGTTGATAAATTCAATCGAGGCATTAATAGGTAAATCCACCCGCTTACCCAAAATATCTGAGGTGATGACATGATAACCCGAAAGGGGAAAAGCCTGCTCTTTTTTAACCTTACTCCCTAATTTGGGAAACATATCGCGCATTGCCTGTACCGAAACAACATTATCTTGATGCTCTTCATCTTGGTAATAATACCCGAGGAAAACCGGGACTTTCACTTGCGCAAAAGTTTCATCCGTCATCTCATGCGTTAAGAAATTTTGAATCGCCACAACGCCCTCCAAACGGTAATGCAAGCTCCAAAAACTTTTATGTCCGGAGCTCACAGAAGGAATATCCCGAAAATCACTCTGCATAACAGCCCGTGCGAGTTGGAGCCCCCACGGATTATCCACCAAAGGTGCCGTCGGATCTTTTATCGCAATACAAGGACCATAGAGCATTAATGCCTTCATTTCCGGATGCTTGGCAGCTAAAACCAACGACATCGCACCACCAAATGATGTCCCTAAAACGATGACTTCATCCCCCAGATTTTTGGCTAATGCATAATAATTTTCAACACTCTGATAAAATTTATCAGCTGTCGCTTTGGCCATGGTAGAGTCCGTCGGGAATTCACCATGATCCTCCACACGTGCCAAAACTAAGTTGGCCTTCAAAGCCTTCGCAACCGCCTTGTGCAAAGGGTTCCCTTCCATCGGGGATGCGGAGAAGCCGTGAACATACAGAACGACCGTCTTCGTTTTTTGCGGATTCGCCGAATCAGCCCAAATAATTTGACCCTCGTTATCCGGCTTTAAGTTGCGGTTCGCCGCTTCTTTGGACTTTAAATAGGTGCTGATTGCTTTCGGATCTTTGGGAATGTCATTCCAAGATGGTCCTGGCAAGGTAGGCGCATCGGGATGGGGTCCTAGGAAGTATACAGCAATCAAAACGACAATAGCAATGAGAATTTTTTTCATGATTTAGCCCAATTTAAGCGGTCGTTTGCATCAAACTTCCAGGGTGCTTGATTTGTTTCAATGGTCGCAAACATGGCATTCCATGCCCCCGGAGCATCCGATTGCTCCATGATTTGATAGCGCCGTAATTCTAAAATAATATCCAATGGCGATAACTGAATCGGGCAAGCTTCGACACATGCTTGACAAGTGGTGCAAGCACGTAACTCCTCCGCGCTGATGTAATTTCCTAATAAGGTATTCGTCGAACTAGGATCTTTTTGAAGTTCCTCCAAACGATCGCGCGTATCCATCATGATTTTACGGGGAGATAACAATTTGCCCGTTTGATTGGCCGGACATTGTTCCGTACAGCGTCCGCATTCCGTACAACTGTAAGCGTCCAACGCATTTTTAATTGTCAAATCCTTGATGTCCTGTGCCCCAAACTTCAAATCCGTATTCGAAGGCTCGCCCGGTTTTCCCAACATGATATTTACCTCATTCGTTACATGTGGCATATCATGCATTTGGGAGCTAGGCCCTAAATTGGAATAGTAAACCGCAGGAAAGGCAAAAAAGATATGTAAATGTTTCGAATAGGTTACATACAAGGCAAAGAATAAAATACCGATGATATGTATCCACCACGCTGCTTGCTCGATAATATGTAAATCCCCTTGCGGAAGGACCGACTTGAAATGCTTCGAAATAACAAATGAATATTCCGGATCAGCCGCATTCATGATATATAAAGCCGACATCAACACGAGTTCAATAAGCAATATATTCATCGCATCCTTCACAGGAAAGCCTTTTAATTCACGCTGTTTTTCAGGATCGAGACGCGCTGGATTTTTAGATATTCGACGGAAAATAAATACGAGACAGGCGACTACCACCCCGGCAGCCAATATTTCAAAAAAATTGATCAAATAAACATAGGTTGCCCCAAGCATGGGAGCTATGATTCGATGCGTCCCAAGGAGTCCATCTAATATTATTTCAAGAATTTCAATATTAATTAAAACGAAACCCGCATAAATCAGAAAATGAAATATTCCAACGAGAGGCTTCTCAAACATTTTTTTCTGACCGAATGCCAACAACAATACACGCTTCCAACGTTCGCTAGAATTCGTAACATGTACCGGTTTTGCCAGGTGAATCGTCTTCGCAATTTTTCCAAATCG
This sequence comes from Aquirufa sp., assembly GCA_046073805.1. GTDB lineage: Bacteria > Bacteroidota > Bacteroidia > Cytophagales > Spirosomataceae > Aquirufa. The sequence goes on along the minus strand of JBJTMZ010000241.1, from coordinate 3,530 downwards.
ACGAGCAATGAGGTAGCCCATCGAGCCCAAAAGGAGGATGAAAATAATTTGGTTCATAGTGAAGTGTTTGCGAGTAAACGCTGCCGGGGTTATAACCCCGGCAGCGTTACCAAAATCCAACACCAAACTAGCTCAAAATCATGAGAGAAAAAAATCAAAATGATGATAATTTTTATCTATTTATTTCAAAAGAATAGAATCTTTTCTTGTGAATTTGGAAGTAAAAAAAAGATGAAAAATTTTACCGAACCCCTAATTGAAAATGGAGTATTTCACATTTATACGCGTGGAATTGACAAAAAACCTATATTCCTTTCAGATAGACACTTTCGAACATTTCTCTGGAAGTACCAAAAAAAGGTCCATCCATATGTTGATACTTATGCATTTTGCCTATTAAATAATCATTTCCACTTACTAATTCGAATAAAAACGTATGAAGAAATTGATAAACTGACCCAACTTAAGTCCTTACCTAAACCAAAAGGAAAAGTGGGGCTATTTATCAGTCGTGTTTTAGGCGATTTATTAAACTCGCACGCACAGATGTTCAATCGAGCTACCAGTAGAACAGGAGGATTATTTGAATCCCCATTTAGAAGAAAACCTGTAGATTCTTATCAATATTTGACCCACTTGATCAAATACATCCATTTAAACCCCGTAAACCATGAAACATCTGGAAATTACGAATTCTATCCCTACTCTTCATATCAAGAGTATTTAAAATTTAAACCAAGAATTATAAATAAAAAAGAAGGTCTAAGCTTCTTTGGGAATTTGGAATTATTCGAAAAATTCCATGAAACGGATACGGCTTCTGAGAAAAAGATTATCAAGTTAATGATAGAATAATTTTGACATTAAGTCGTTGTAGCGGTAACGCTGCCGGGGTCTGAAGACCCCGGCAGCGTTTACATTTCTTTCTTTAAAAAACGCCCTGTTTCACTGCCTTTGACCTTACATATTTCTTCCGGAGTGCCCGCAGCCACAAGTTTTCCTCCAGCATTCCCCCCTTCAGGTCCCATATCAATCACATAATCTGACACCTTTACTACATCCAAATTATGTTCAATAATCAATACGGTATTCCCTTTATCAACTAACTTTTGCAACACGTCCAATAATAATTTTACATCCTGAAAATGCAATCCGGTTGTCGGCTCATCCAAAACATACAAGGTCTTTCCTGTATCTTTCTTAGACAGTTCCTCGGCTAATTTCACACGTTGAGCTTCCCCTCCGGACAGCGTAGTGGCATGTTGGCCCAACGTGATATAACCCAATCCAACCTCCGACAAAGTCTGTACCCGACGATGAATTCGCGGCTGGTTTTCAAAAAACTCCAAGGCTTGCTCCACCGTCATATCCAACACATCCGAGATCGACTTCCCTTTGAATCGAACCTCCAAGGTCTCCCGATTAAATCGTTTGCCCTTACAGGTCTCACATTCCACCAACACATCAGGCAAAAACTCCATCTCAATCTTCTTGCGACCCGCACCCTCGCAATCCTCGCAACGGCCACCCTTTACATTAAAACTAAATCTCCCCGCCTTATAACCACGAATCTTCGACTCCGGCAATTCACAATACAAGGCACGAATATCTGTATACATATTCGTATAGGTCGCCGGATTCGAACGAGGTGTTCGACCAATCGGTGATTGATCCACCTCAATGATTTTATCAATGTGTTCTAATCCCGTGATCGACTTAAAAGGTAAAGGATCACGTTTCGTGCGATCAAAATGTTGCTTCAGTTTCAATACTAAGGTATCGTGAATTAACGTCGATTTCCCTGAACCTGAAACCCCCGTTACCGTTATGAATTTCCCCAAAGGAAAAGTCACCGAAACACCCTTTAAATTATTACCCGTCGCGCCTTTCAGCTCAATTCGATGCCCATTCCCCTCCCGACGCTTTGCAGGCGCTTTAATCGCCAAGCTTCCATTTAAAAATTGAGCGGTTGGTGTACCTAATTTGATAAATGCGGCCGGAGTTCCCGAGCCAACCACCTGACCGCCATGTCGGCCTGCACCCGGACCAATATCCAGAATATAATCCGACTCCAGCATCATATCCTTGTCGTGCTCCACCACCAAGACCGAATTCCCTAAATCCCGTAAATCCTTTAAGGCCTGAATCAACTTTTCATTATCACGCTGATGTAAACCGATTGAAGGTTCATCCATGATGTATAATACGCCGACTAATTGTGTACCAATCTGCGTCGCCAAACGTATCCGTTGAGATTCCCCTCCCGACAAGGTCTTCATCGGTCGGTCCAATGTCAAATAAGTCAACCCAATTTGCGTCAAAAACGAAACCCTTTTACGAATTTCCTTAAGTACCTCAGAACCAATTTGAACTTGTCGGTCCGAAATTCGAGTCTCCACATCGCTCAACCAAACCGCCAACTCCGCAATATCCATTTGGGCCAATTCCCCAATGTGTTTCCCATCAATCTTAAAATGCAAGGCCTCCTTCTTCAAGCGATAGCCTTGACATTCGGGACAAGTTTTAACGACCAAAAAATCTTGTAGCCAATCCTGCGTTTTCTCTGAACCACTCTCCTGCTGCCTTTTCAGGAAGTTGATAATCCCATCGTATTTCGAATTCCATTCCGACCCCACATATTTCTTCGAAGGCACCGGAACGGGCTCATCTGTTCCATACAACATCAGTTCGACAGCTTCCCGCGGAAACTTCGCAATGGGCGTCGACAAACTCACCTGATAGGGCTTCAACAAGACCTCCAATTGCTTAAATATCCACAATTCGCGATACTCACCAATCGGCGCAATCGCTCCACGAACAATACTCAAAGACGTATCTGGAATGACAGATTCTTCGGTGATTTCCTCCACGACTCCGAGTCCTGAACAACAAGGACATGCCCCATATGGACTATTGAAAGAAAATGTATTCGGCGCAGGTTCATCATAAGATAAACCCGTCTTCGGATCCATTAAGGTTTGTGAAAAATAATGCAGTTTATTGGAGGCATCCAGCACAAAAACCTGGCCTTTCCCCACATTCATCGCCGTTTGTAGACTTTGCGATAAACGCACACGCTCATCCTCTGAAATCACCAAACGATCCACGACAACCTCGATGTCGTGAACCTTAAAACGATCCAGCTGCATCTTAGGCTCGATGTCCATGACTTCCCCATCCACACGCACTTTGGTATATCCCCACTTGGCAATCTGAACAAATAATTCTCGGTAATGCCCTTTACGTCCCTTCACAACAGGCGCTAGCAAGACAACCTTGCCTTGCGCGAATTGAGACATCAAGGTTCCTATAATCTGGTCGACTGATTGCTTAACCATCTTCTCCCCACTCAAATACGAATAAGCTTCGGAGGCTCGCGCATATAATAGACGTAAGAAATCATAGATTTCTGTCACAGTCCCCAAGGTAGAACGCGGGTTTTTAGACGTCGTTTTCTGTTCAATGGAAATCACGGGAGACAAGCCCTCGATCTTATCCACATCCGGACGTTCCATGTTTCCCAGAAATGA
>JBJTMZ010000240.1:0-2599 GCA_046073805.1 Aquirufa sp. | reverse complement strand
AGCGCTTTGCGATCCTGGAAGAGATCTATTTACGGGACGATCACTTTGATGTGGAGGAGTTGTATATCTCCATGAAAAACAAGAAATATCAGGTTTCGCGCGCGACGGTTTACAATACCTTGGATGTGTTGGTGGAGTGTGATTTGGTGGTCAAACATCAATTTGGGCGTAATCAGGCACAGTTTGAGAAGTCGTATGGCCGTCGGCAGCATGATCATTTAATCTGTACGGATTGTCACAAGGTGACGGAGTTTTGTGATCCGCGTGTGCAGACGATTCAGAGTTTGGTAGGACAGATGTTGGAGTTCAATGTCATGCACCATTCCTTGATATTTTATGGGTCTTGTACCAAAAAGAATTGTGAGTTTCGGGATCAGTACCAGGCTCAATCACCGGAGTAATTTTTTATCATTTATATTCGAATTTTATGGCAGTTGATGTATTGTTAGGCTTACAGTGGGGAGACGAGGGTAAAGGAAAGATTGTGGATGTTTTGGCACCTCGTTACCAAGTTGTTGCGCGTTTTCAAGGGGGACCTAATGCAGGTCATACACTTGAATTTGATGGATTTAAGCACGTATTACATCAAATTCCATCGGGAATTTTTCGTCAAGAGGTTCAGAATATCATTGGAAATGGGGTTGTATTAGATCCGATTATTTTCAAGAAAGAGATCGAAGGTTTGGCACATTTTAATTTGGATTTGCGAAAGAACTTGGAGATCTCGAAGAAGGCTTCGATTATTTTGCCGACACACCGTTTGTTGGACGCCGCGTATGAGAAAGCAAAAGGCGATGCAAAGATTGGTTCGACGCTGAAGGGTATTGGGCCCACTTACACGGATAAAATTTCGCGTCAGGGATTGCGTGTAGGTGATATGATTTCGGCAGATTTTCATGCTAAATACAATGCCTTAGTGGATCGTCACAAGGCGATTTTGGATGTTTATAAATTCGAATATGATTTGGCTGCTGCGGAAAAAGAATTCTTCGAGGCGGTTGCCTTTATGAAGGAATTTCATTTGGTGGATTCGGAATATTCGGTGAATCATGCGATTCAGGCGGGTAAGACGATTTTAGCCGAGGGTGCCCAAGGATCATTGTTGGACGTTGATTTTGGATCTTATCCATTCGTAACTTCTTCAAACACGATCACGGCGGGTGCTTGTACCGGTTTGGGTGTTGCGCCAAAGAACATCGGTGAGGTTTATGGAATTTTCAAGGCATACGCGACGCGTGTGGGTTCGGGACCTTTCCCGACGGAATTAGAGGATGAAGTGGGTGAGCGTATGCGTCAAGAGGGACGTGAGTTTGGTTCGACGACGGGTCGTCCGCGTCGTTGTGGATGGATTGATTTGCCAGCATTGAAATATGCGATGATGATTAATGGGGTGACTCAATTGATTATGATGAAGGCGGATGTCTTGAATATTTTTGAGGAGATTCAGGTTTGTACGGGCTATGAAATGCCGGATGGTACGATAACGGATCAGATCCCATTCGAGATTACGGATATTAAAGTGAAGCCGGTATATGAGACATTGAAAGGATGGAATTGCTCGTTAGAGGGCATGCGTCGTTTTGAGGAATTGCCAGCGGAGCTTTCGGAGTATATTAAGTTTTTAGAGAAGCATTTAGATTTACCGATCAACTTCATTTCAACTGGCCCAGATCGTGAGGCCTGTGTGTTGCGCGGTGCTTTAGCATAAGATGACAGAGGGAATTGATTTAGCTGCGCTGTATGAGAATGAAGTAATCTATTGGATTACGTCGGAGCGTCCATTGGAGCAGTTGGATCAATCCCCTGTTTTACCTACCGAAGAGGTGGTGGAGGTAGGAGTTCCTGCCATTGATACTCCATGGTTGGTGATTGGTGCCATCAATGAGGCTGAAAAATCCCGTTTACAATTGATTTTCTCGGCTCCGCCTTTGACTTTACCCGTATCGGATTGGTCGATTTTGGAGGCGGATCAAGTTCAGTTTTCCTTGGAGGAATTTGTTAGTAAGTCGAAGCCAAGCCGTTTCATTTTCTTGGGCGAGCAATCGATCGCCGGATTACAGGCGAATCAGGTAATTTCATTTGGCGATAAGCACGTGTATTATTTTCCTCGATTGATTTCGACGCTGACCGATGCGGAGAAGGCGCTTAAGTTGGAGTTCTGGAATGCTCTGAAAGGATTAGTGTAGAGACGCGATACTTCGCGTCAATCCTCAGGTTGAAACCCGGGGTTATACTCCAAAGACCATAATCACAGATTGTACCTCGCCAATGGCGTCACGTCTTGATCGGTGAATTCCCCTGCCTCGTATTTAAAATGTCCTGCCATGGCGATCATGCCGGCATTATCAGTGCAATATTGAAATGCCGGAATAAATACATCCCAGCCTTCTTTTTCACCCATCTCACTCAATCGGGAACGTAGTCCGGAATTCGCCGAAACACCACCCGCAATGGCGATCTGTTTGCAAGATTTTTCGCGCATGGCCTTTTTGACTTTACGCAAAAGCATATCGATCAGACTCTTTTGAACGGAGGCACAAATATCGGCTTTGTTTTCCTCCACGAACTGTGGATTTTTCTGGGTTTCTTTTTGAAGGAA
>JBJTMZ010000239.1:0-6200 GCA_046073805.1 Aquirufa sp. | reverse complement strand
ACCAATTGCACGTTTGTGAAGTTGGAGATGAGTGGTCTGCCTGGTTTTCTGCGCGGCTACAAGAACCCGTTCGATTGGTTCGGCAGCTTGCACATCGTCCCCGGTTAATCGCTGAAAAATATCAAACGGAGGGTTCAAATCAGAGTTCATTGGCCGACTCATTACCTGTTTTATTAGCCTCTGATAATTCCTACAATCGCCTAGCAGAGGTATATGGCAAGCAATTTGATCTTCAGCGATTTCGGGCAAATATTATCGTTTCAGGTGCTGAGGCATTTGCGGAGGATACCTGGGACGAAGTTTCGATTTCATCGACAAGGCTATCGGGTGCGAAGCCCTGTGCAAGGTGTCAATTGGTAAACGTGGAGCCATCGACGGGCGAAGTGGAGAAGGGTGGTTTGTTGAAGGCATTGGCGAGTTTCCGACAAAAGGATAACAAAGTGTATTTTGGCCAACAAATGGTTCCGATTCAATTGGGGAAAATTCGGGTAGGGGATGAGTTAACTGTCATCAATTGGAAAGATGCGCTATTTTAAGATTCTCCATTTTTTGAGTTTGGATGTGGTGGTAGGTGCGGTGGCCTTGAATGATGTTTTTTACCAACATTTTATGGGCTCCTTGCCTCCTTGGCAATTCGATTTAATCTTAGCGATTTCAGTTTTTTTGATTTACGGCATCGATCGTCAAATTGATAATTATACCTCTGAGGCGCGCGATGAACTGCATGCTTTTCATGAAAAACATCAGGTTGTTTTGCGTAGAATGTACATCGCATTGGGCATTTACCTTGGGATGCTACTGATGTGGGTGGAATTTCCCATGGTTAAATTTGGGCTAGGATTAGGCGTAGCCATTTTGTTGTATTGGCTCGGGTGGGTGAAGCATGTTTTTGAACGTTTTTGGGGTTTTAAGGAGCTTTTGACTGCGTCAATTTATAGCTTGGGTGTCATGTTGCCGACCATGGCGATAGCGCCCTATTCGGTATTGTTGGTGGGATGTGTCACGGAGGTCTTTTTACTCGCCTTATTGAATTTGTGTTTGTTCACGCTGATCGAAGAAGGGGGGAATGCGCGAATTTGGATGGCATGTTGCCTTGCGGCATTTTTGGGGTTAATCGGCTTAGGAGTAATCGGATTACCTATTGGCCTCTTGAGCTTATTATTCTTTATGTGGGGATTTCATGTGGGGATTTATTATTTTAGGGTTTCCAAGCCGGAGCGCTATGTAGGCGATTTGGCATTTTTGAGTCCGCTGATTTACCTTTTATGTCAATATTAAAAACAAAAGATGCCTATCAGGCACTTCGCTTTCCAGAATTCCGAGCTTACGTGACAGGCAATACCTTGTTCACGATGGCATTGCTCATTCAGGAAGTTATTTTGGCGTATGAAATCTATCATTTGACGCACAATCCGCTAGCATTGGGTTTGATTGGTTTGGCTGAGGCGGTTCCCTATATTTCCTTGGTACTCTTTGGTGGTCATTTTGCGGATAATCGTGACAAGAAAAAGATCATGCAAGGTTCCTTAACTGTGATTATCTTGGGCTCAGTTCTGCTGCTTTATGCGGCAACCCAACTGAATTCAGAGAAATCCAGTTTCTTTGTTTATTTAATCTATTTTGTGATTTTTTTGATTGGTTTGGCCAAGGGATTTTTTAGTCCGGCTGCTTCTTCGTTAAATCCCTTTCTCGTTCCCAAAGAGGTTTTTGCCAATGCGGCGACTTGGAATAGTTCTTTTTGGCAATTGGGGTCTATTTTGGGGCCTGGGGTGGCGGGTTTTTTATATGCCTATGCCGGTTTATCAGGTTCTTTAATCATCGTAATCGGATTATTGTTGGCCGTGATGTCCTGCATGTTTTTTATTCAGAATCGTCCGGTGCCGCCCAAGAATGTGGTGCATGAATCCATCTGGCATAGCTTGCGCGAAGGAATTGAATATGTATTCAAGACAAAGATTATTCTTTATGCGATATCCTTGGATTTGTTTTCGGTATTGTTTGGTGGCGTGATTGCCATATTACCCATTTTTGCGGAGGATATTTTGAAAGTAGGGGCCGAGGGCTTGGGTATTTTACGTGCGGCACCTTCCGTGGGTGCGGTGGTCACCATGTTGACACTAATCTATTTCCCACCATTAAAAAACGCCTGGCGTAACTTACTGTTGGCGATTGCCGGATTTGGTTTGGCGACTTTGGTATTTGGCTTGTCGACAAATTTTTGGCTTTCTGTAACAGCCCTGTTTTTCACGGGGGCGTTCGACTCGGTCAGTGTGGTGATTCGTCAAACCGTATTGCGCATTTTTACGCCCGATGAAATGCGTGGTCGAGTTTCGTCGGTCAACGGCGTATTTGTTAGTACATCCAATGAAATGGGCGCTTTTGAGTCTGGGGTGGCTGCTAAATTCTTTGGAACGATCCCTTCCGTGCTGATTGGGGCAGGGCTAACCTTGTTTTTGGTAAGCGTCGTGGCCTTTAAATCGAAGGATCTATTGGAATTGGATGTCGAGAAGGCGGCAACAAACTAGTTGTTTGCTTGAATGCTTTCGTTCCAGGCGTTTAATGTTTCCACGATTGTTTTTCTGCTTTCCTGCGCCCAAACAATATCATTGACATTGTTGACCGGGGAGGTATTTTCTCCCAAAAGCGCTGGCATCAAATTGAATTGGTGGTTTTTCAGCTTTTTGACGCCCTTGTCATTCACAGAAATACATTCTGTCAGCTCAATATTTGAAATGACTACAAGGCCATCCGCAGTCTTCGAGGCATGAATTTCAATGGATTCAATCAAGTTTTTGGGGATGTCAACGCTCCCCAATGTGTTGGGGATGTCAACGCTCCCCAACACATTGGCGCCTTGGTAGTGGACAACTTTAATCTCGTGTGCTCCTAGCAAGAAAAATGAAATACGTTGATTTCCCGATCGAGCCGCAAAGAAGTCTGAAATCGATTGAAAAAAATTTCGCTTGGGCAATTGCACGACACCTAAGCCGATAAAATCACGCGGTGTTTGACTAGCAAGAAATGAAAAGGAAGAAGGCAGGTTAGCGCTCATGCGAATATTTTTTTACGAATTTATCTTAAAAATAGGAAAGCAACAATTACAATCGGATTTTCGGTTTAGGGAATTCAAAATGTTGGGCAAATCCCTGAAACCATTGATGGATCGATTCGAAGCCTTTTTTGTTTAAACTGTAATGAATAAACTGACCTTTTTTGGTCGCATCGATCAATTGTGCTTGCTTTAAAAGGTCCAAATGGTGCGATATACTCGGCTTGGTCATGTCAAATTGCTTGGCAATCTGACCCGCATTTTGAGGGCCCTGGATAAGAAACTGAAGAATCTCCCGTCGGGTCACATCATTGATTGCTTTGAAGGCTGCTTCCATGGTCATTAAATAATTAGGCGAATATCTAATTATTATTCCTTAAATCCAAATCTACAGATGATCCGCTTTGCGGTAGGCTTCGATTAGTTTCAATTCCCCTTCTTTTCCTGGGTGGAAATTGCCATGCTCCATACCCAGAATTCCATCGTATTTTTTCTTTCGTAGATGCTCGAAGATATTGGCATAATTTACCTCGCCGGTACCGGGTTCTTTGCGTCCTGGGTTGTCACCGATTTGCAAATAGCCGATTTCCGACCAGCATAAATCGATGTTTTTGATCATATTCCCCTCATTGCGTTGCATGTGGTACATATCGAAAAGAATTTTACACGATGGGCTATCTACTCCCTTACAAATCATATAGGTTTGGTCGGAATGACGAAGGAATAAATCTGGATTATCGCTCAGTGGCTCAAGAACCATCGTTAGTTTATGCGGCTCTAGAATTTCAGCTCCTCTTTTCAAAACCTCGATGACATTGCCCGTTTGTATTCCCATCGGGAGATTACGCGTGAAATTTCCAGGAACTACTGTAGCCCATTTGGCATTGACCCGTTTGGAGGTTTCGACGGCGTCCCGACAAGCCTTTAAGAAAATCTCTGTCCAAGCCTTGTCGCCCGTAGTCATGTGTGATTTATCGAAAAATCCGGGGAATTTGATGACAAATACCCCCATCTCCATACCGAGTCGGCCGAGTGTCGCGCCTATCTTTTCTTGAACCTCAACCGGCTTCTCCATCATCTCATTATCCTCCAAGGCACGGAAACCCATTTCATGCATGAATTTCAACTGGTCAATATAGTCCTTGCCGGCATGTTGTTCAAACATCCCAAAATGTGGTGCATATTTTAGGCTAAATGTTTTTTCAGGGTTCGATTTGCCTTGTACGGCTTGACTACCAAGTACGCCCGCTGTCATGAGTTGGCTAAAAGATCTACGATTCATCGTTATTTTTTCTTTAAAGTGCTTAAATATTCCACTAAATCACTCAATTCACTCGTTGACAGGCCATCCGCTAACCCATCTGGCATCATCGAATTATCTAATTGCTTCACGCTTTTTAACGCCGAGGTTTTAAAGTTTTGGACGGAGCCTCCTGGTAATTTCAAGATGATATCAGTCTCATTTTTAGACGTAATAATTCCCTGGTACACATCCCCCTTTTTCGTCGTGATTTCAAAGGTCTCGTAACCAAAACCAATCCCCGCATTTGGATGTAAGATGGATAAATACATCCCTTCTTTCGATAGTTTTGAGCCGATTTCGGATAATTTAGGTCCAAAGTCGATGCCCTCGTTATTAATTTGATGGCACATGGCGCATTGTTCTACAAACACCTTAATGCCATTTTTCGCCACCCCTTTTAAGTTGATTAAATCGTTCAATGGCGGATGTTTCGTCTTGCTTGCACTTTGTGCTCCCGACAAATAGCCATTGGCCTCCAATCGGACACCTTTGCGCCAAGCTTTGCTCACCGACTCCACCACGGATGGAATTAAATTCTCCGGAATTTTCTTATCCTTCAACGATTGCAAGACAAAATCCTCGCCAGCCGGGTAAGAATTTCCAATGCCCTTGGCTGCATCCTTGCGAACAATGAGATCAAGCTTGGTGTTTTGCAGGGCTTGGCTCAACAAGGCAATACTTTCTTTGTTTCCTTGCCAACGGATCGCATCGATAATCGAACGCTTCACCGAATTATTTCCTTTTTCAAAACTCGACTTTATAAATAGACCACCGTTGGGTAATGAATAAAGTGCCTTGGCAGCTTGTCGGCCACCTTTATTACTCAAGATCACCGTCATCAAATCGGGTTTCAATTCCGCCAAATTATATTTCTCAATCAGTTTCGTGTATTCATCGATATTATCCTTGGGTAATAATTTGATGAGCGTCTTTTTAGCCAATTCATTCTTTTGCACGTAGGCAGGAGATAAGTGCCGAATCGCAACTAAGGTGGCCTCAGCGTCATTTTTCAAGTCCTTGTTAATCAGGTCAACGAGCATCACGGATTTCTGCTCACCCGGTATAAAATCCAAAGCGCGGAAATAGCGCAATTTCTCTTCCAATGGCTTGGATTCTTTTAGATATTGGAAAATATAGCTGTTGGCTAATTCCGTTCTTGATCGGAAAATGATGTCTCGAAACGCTGGCGAATCTGCCGGTTTGGTTGCCAAATAAGCCGTCAAACGCGATTCCCATTGTTTATCTGCTCCGATGCCTAATGCCTCTAAATACCAACGGTCCGTGCCATTATGCTTTGAGGCTAATTTTGCCCAAATGTCGTCTGCCTCGCTATCTTTCACGTGGTGAAGAGCGATGGCAAGTTCTCGTTTTACTTGGTCATTAGAATCATTCACCACACGATGTGCCAAGGCTTTCCAAGTGCTAAATGGTCGCATTTTAGCGGCACGAATCGCCATCATACGCCATTCTTCCGATGGGTTGTTCAGCGCCTTGTCGATGTATGATAATCCGTCAGTTCCTTGCGCTAATATCCAAAATAAACGAGCTTTTAGGCGAGGGTTGGTTTCACTTTGGAAAATGCTTGCGATATCCTTGTGAGCTTTTTCACCCATTTGTTGGAGGGCCTTATAGCCCAAATAGCGTGTTGCCAAATTTGGATTAAAAAGGGCAGTGATTGCGCCTATTGGGGAATCAAGGCGGGTTTTTTTAACGAAATAAGGGGTGTTTTTAGGCGAGATGCGATAGATTCTGCCTTTATTTTGATCACCTGCTTGGTGACCACCAACGCCTGGGTCATACCAGTCGGCGATAAATAATGATCCATCCGGTGCCACCGTCACATCCGCC
>JBJTMZ010000238.1:0-7688 GCA_046073805.1 Aquirufa sp. | reverse complement strand
TTGATTTGATAAATGCTGAAATGATATCGTAATGCTGTTCGCCGTCTTTGTCGTATTGCGCCAAATTCTTTTGCAAGCGTTCGGTCACCAAGGCATTGGTTACTTCAATTTCATTGCTTCCTTCGGTGGTGATTAATAATTCGAAAAGGTTAAGTAGCTTTCGACCATCGCCTCCAGAGAAATGGAAGAGGGCATCCGTTTCGGTCAGCGTGATGGTTTTGTTGTTAAATAATTTATCCGTCGCGATGGCCTTATCGATCATTTGCCGTAAGTGCACATCGTTCAAGGCCTCCAAAACGTATACTTGGCAACGAGATAAAAGTGCAGAAATGACTTCAAAGGATGGGTTTTCGGTGGTCGCACCCACCAGCGTGACGATCCCTTTTTCGACAGCATTCAACAAAGAATCTTGTTGGGATTTCGAAAAACGGTGAATTTCATCGATAAACAAAATGGGCGATTGCGCCTCGAACATCCGGTTCTTTTTGGCGAGCTCCAAAGTTTCACGAACTTCCTTGACACCTGATTGCACTGCGGAGAGCGTGTAAATTGTTCGTTTAAGCGCTCCGGCTAATAAGGTTGCGAGGGTTGTTTTGCCTACCCCGGGAGGACCCCATAGAATGCAAGAGGGGAGATGACCTGCCTCAATCGCTTTGCGTAGGGGCGCGTTGGCTCCAATGACCTTTTCTTGGCCAATGTAGTCATCCAAAGAATTGGGGCGCATTCGTTCTGCGAGGGGCTGCATCATCCTTCGAAGTTACGGGATTTTTGTAAAATAGAAATAGAATTAGTAGCTTGGAGAACTAAATAAACCTATGGAAATATGAATTCATCACGTCGTACCTTTTTGCGTAATTCAGCCTTTGGGTTGGGCGCATTGGCCTTCGCTTCTCCTGCTTTGCAGAGTCTGGCGGCTGTTAAATACAAGAAATTAGTTGGGATTCAATTGTATTCTGTCCGCGAGGATATGAAAAAGGATCCGCAAGGAACATTGAATGCCTTGGCAGAAATGGGCTATAAATATGTGGAGCATGCCAACTACATCAATCGTAAGTTCTACGGCTGGGAAGCTAAAGAATTCAAAAAACGCCTCGATGATTTAGGAATGAAAATGCCATCAGGTCATACGGTGATGGGAAAGGCACATTGGGATGATGCAAAAAATGATTTCACCGACTTGTGGAAATACACGGTGGAAGATGCAGCAATCATGGGTCAGGAATTGGTGATTAGCCCGTCGATCGACATGGGAATACGTAAGGATAAAAACCTGTTGTTGAAGTACATGGATATCTTCAATAAATCGGGTGAATTATGCCAAAAATCGGGCATGCGCTTCGGATATCACAACCACGATTTCGAATTCTCGGAGAAATTGGATGGCGAATTGTTGTATGACATCATGTTGAACAATACGGATCCAAAATTGGTAGCCCAGCAGTTGGACATAGGTAATATGATCAATGGAGGCGGTGTTCCGGCGGAAGTCATGAAGAAATTTCCAGGTCGTTTTGTGTCGATGCACGTGAAGGATGAAGTACCTTCAGCCGCAGGACATGAAAAATTTGAATCGACCATTTTAGGAAAAGGTTCGGGACAAATAGATGTTCAGGCATTGGTGAAATTAGGCGATAAGGAGGGAGGAACGAAGCATTTCATCATTGAACAAGAATCATATCAAGGATTACAGCCACTGGCTTGCATGAAGGAGAATATTGCCATCATGCGCGGTTGGGGGTATAAATAAATTGTTTAGACGCGATACTTCGCGTCCAGTAAAATGTAGAGACGCGATACTTCGCGTCTAGTAAAATGTAGAGACGCGATACCTCGCGTCTAAAATAAAATGAGACGCGAAATATCGCGTCTCTACAAATATTGAAAAACATGAAAAAACTAACCTTCATCGCCCTTTTAGCCGCGCCATTTTTTGCGTCGGCACAATCCTCTTTAAAACCTGTAATCGCTCAAAAAGCGGATGCCTTGAAAGACAAGGTAATCGCTTGGCGCCGTGATTTTCATGAGCACCCGGAATTGGGAAATCAGGAAGTACGAACAGCGGGAATTGTCGCTGCTCACTTGCTTTCCTTAGGAATTGAGGTTCAAGAAAAGGTTGCCTATACGGGAGTTGTTGGAATTTTGAAAGGCGGGAAACCGGGTCCAGTCGTTGCTTTACGTGCTGATATGGACGGATTGCCCGTGACGGAACGTGGTGATTTGCCTTTTAAGTCGAAGGTGACCACTGAATTTAACGGCCAAAAAACGGGTGTCATGCATGCCTGTGGACACGATTCTCATGTGGCGATTTTGATGGCGGTAGCAGAAATTTTGGCATCAGAGAAGGCGAATTTAGCTGGAACCGTGAAATTTATTTTCCAACCTTCTGAAGAGGGGGTATATAATGACAAGGGAGAAACAATCCTTTCAGGCGCTGAATTAATGGTGAAAGAAGGCGTATTGGAGAATCCGAAAGTGGACGTGATTTTTGGTCTGCACATTGCGGCAGGTTCCGATAATGGCGTCATTGAATACAAGCCGGGTGCTACCATGGCAGCGGTGGACCAATTAGACATCAAGGTAAAAGGAAAGCAGGCGCACGGCGCTAGTCCTTGGACGGGAATTGACCCAATTGTGATTTCATCGCAAATCGTGATGGGTTTACAAACCATTGTTTCCCGCTCGGTGAACATTACGGAAGATCCTGCGATTGTTACCGTGGGTGCGATTCATAGCGGTATTCGCCAAAACATCATTCCCGAGAATTCACACATGATTGGTACGATTCGTACGTTTGGTGTGGACCAACGCAAATTAGTTCACCAACGCATCAAAGATATTGCCACGAATATCGCAGAGAGCGGCGGCGGAAAGGCCGATGTGACCATTGGTACCGGATATCCAGTTACCTACAACAATCCTGAGTTGGTTGAAAAAATGTTGCCAACCTTGCAAGGTGTGAATGGAAAGGACCGAGTTCGTGTTGTTCCAGCGCATACAGGGGCGGAGGATTTCTCATTCTTCCAACAAAAAGTTCCGGGCATCTTTTTCTTCTTAGGTGCACGTCCGGACAACAAAAAAGCGGATGAGGTGGCAGGTCACCATACCCCTGATTTTCATTTGGATGAGGGTCACTTCCAAGTGGGTGTAAAGGCCTTGAGTAGCTTGGTGGTGGATTACATGGATATGGCACAGCCGAAGAAAAAGAAATAGCGTAATACTCCCCAGGTTAAAACCTGGGGTTCTAGATATCGACAACCCTGGGCTTATGCCCAGGGTTTTTGTGTAAACCGAAACCTATGAAAAACATCTTTCTATTCCTGCTCCTGGCGGGCCCTTTGGCATTTGCTCAAAACATCCGAACCGAATTGTGGAAAAAGCCCTGGAAGGCGCAATGGATTACCTATTCCGCCGATGGTACCGCAAGTATCTACAATCCTGCTACGCTGAAAGATTATGGGGTCTATAAATTCCAGAAGAAAGTAAGCTTGAAAGAGAAGCCGACTAAATGTCTCATCCATGTCTCCGGCGATAACCGCTATAAACTTTACGTGAATGGTACTTGGGTGTCCGCAGGACCCGCTCGTGGCGATTTGTATTTCTGGAATTTTGAGACATTGGATATTGCTCCTTATTTACATGCAGGCGAAAATCAATTGGAAGCCCTAGTTTGGAACGAGGGAAGAGGAAAACCGGAGGCACAAATCTCTTTTGTCACCGGATTTATTTTGCAAGCTGACGAACCAAGTCAGGCCGATTTTAATACGGGCGGCGACTGGCAAGCTTCTAAAAATTTGGGAATTACGCCTTTACAGCCGCGTGTTCCGGGTTATTATGTGGCCGGACAAGGAGAATTTCAAGAATATGCCAAAGCCTGGTCGCCATTTATTGCTGCGAAATCCTTAGGCCCAGGATTAACTAAAGGCGCTGCCATCGATTCCCGCGGTTGGATGTTATACCCCGCTGCGATTCCGGCTATGGAATTAAAAGAGCAGCGCTTTGCATCTGTCCGACAAGGCGGTGGGAATTTAATTCACGGCAAAGTCATGACCATCCCGGCCAACTCAAGTGTCGATCTTTGGATTGACCAAGGCGTGCTGACCAATGCCTATCCGCAATTGGATTTCACAGGAGGTAAAGACGCCAAAATCGGACTTACCTATGCCGAGGGCTTGTATGAGAAAAAGCCTTTAAGTAACACCACCAAGAATCCGAATCACAAGGGTAATCGGAATGAAATTGCCGATAAATACTGGTTGGGACGCAAGGATAGCCTCATTGCCGACGGCGCGTCGCATCGATTCGAGACGATGACCTACCGTACCTTTCGTTATGTACGTTTAACCGTAAAAACCGAGGCGGAACCTTTGACACTAAATGATTTCAAATCCGTGTTTACGGGTTTCCCTTTTCAGGCGAAGGCTTCGTTGAAATCCAACAATGCCTTGATTCCTCAATTGCTGGACGTCGGTTTCCGCACCGCACGCCTTTGTGCCATGGAAACCTACATGGACTGTCCTTACTATGAGCAATTGCAATACATCGGCGATGCGCGGATTCAGGCGTTGGTAAGTTTGTATTATGCAGGGGATGAGCGTTTGGTAAGACAGGCCTTGGATCAGATGGATCACTCGAGGATTGCGGAGGGGATTACCTTGAGTCGGTATCCGACCGACTTGCACCAACAAATTCCTACGTTCTCGCTCTGGTACATCGGGATGTTGCATGATTATTTGCGTTATGGGAAGGATCCCAATTTCTTGAAGGATAAATTAGCCGGGATGCGGGGCATTTTGGATTATTTTTCCCGATTTGAAGGTAGCGATGGAACCTTGCAAAATGTTCCTTATTGGACTTTTTCAGATTGGGTCAATGCTTGGCCTCGTGGCATTGCGCCGGTCGGCCCATCAGGACGTTCCTCGGTCATCGATTTTCAATACCTCTGGGTCCTACAAAATGCGGCAGAATTGGAGCGCTATTTTGGTTACCCGGAATTAGCGGCGCGATATGAGGCGAAGGTGAAAGCATTAAAACCGGTACTTCGGAAATTATATTGGGATGCAGCTAGAGGATTGTATGCCGATACCGAAGTGCATGATAAATATTCTCAGCACGCGAATTCCTTGGCGATTTTGTCGGGCATGGACGCTGGCGGGGTGTCTGATAAGTTATTGGTAGAGAAGGATTTAGCTCCGGCTTCGATCTACTTTAAATACTACCTTCATTTGGCCTTAACCAAAGCAGGCAAGGGAAATGACTACCTGACTTGGTTAGGGAAATGGCAGGAGAATCTCGATATGGGATTAACTACCTGGGCTGAGACCTCGGATATTTCCACCTCCCGTTCGGATTGCCATGCTTGGGGTTCCAGTCCGAACATTGAATTTTTCCGAATTGTATTGGGTGTTGATTCCGATGCACCCGCCTTTGCTAAAGTGAAGATCGAGCCACATTTAGGCGAGCTCAAAGAAGTAGAAGGAATCGTTCCACATCCGCAGGGGGAAATAAAAATTGCTTATCAGGTAGGTTCTGCATCCATTGATTTACCGGGAACCGTTAGCGGACAATTTATTTGGAAGGGCAAAAGTTATGCGCTAAAGGCAGGAAAAAATAATTTGACTATCCCTAGGTAGGATAGGACGGTTAGATTCTTTTGCCCATGTAGATTTGAAAAAAATTAATCAAGTATGTACAAACACGTATCCTACCTTTGGGATGATGCCCAAGCAGCGGCGCTAGCCGGAAATGAAGTTGACCTATTTATCTATCGTTCCAACATTCTTGGCGCGGATCTTCGTATCACCAATTATGGGGGAGGAAATACCTCAGTCAAGATTCAAGATAAGGATCCTTTGACGGGTTCCGAGACGGAAGTGATGTGGATTAAGGGTTCCGGCGGCGACATTGGTACGCTGAAAAAATCGGGTTGCGCGGCTTTGTATGTGGATCGTTTACGTTCATTAACGAATGTATACCGCGGATTGGAGCACGAAGATGAGATGGTGGAATTGTTCAATCATTGCATTTTTGATTTGTCGTCCAAAGCGCCATCCATCGATACACCTCTTCACGGTTTCTTGCCCTTCAAACATATCGATCACTTGCATCCCGATGCGGCGATTTCCATCGCGGCTTCGAAGGATGGGGAGCAAATTACGAGAGAGCTTTTCGGCGGATTAATTGGTTGGGTCGGTTGGCAACGTCCGGGTTTCGACTTAGGTTTACAGTTGAAGGCCTGTTTGGATGAAGCTGCTTCGCGCGGCGTTCAATTGCGTGGAATCATGTTGGGCTCCCATGGCCTATTTACCTGGGGCGATACGTCTTACGATTGCTATGTGAACACCTTGGAGGTCATTGAGAAATGTGCGGAATACATCGAATCCCAAACAAAAACGGTTTTCGGAGGTGCACGCATCGAATCATTTTCTGCGGAGGAGCGCGCCACGAAAGCAGCCGCTTTAGCTCCCGTCTTGCGTGGATTCTGTTCCTCTCATGTTCAAATGGTGGGTCATTTTTCCGATGACGAACGCGTGTTGCAATTTATCAATTCAAACGATTTGGATCGTTTGGCTCCGTTGGGTACCTCATGTCCGGATCACTTTTTGCGGACGAAAATTTCGCCTTTGGTATTGGGTTCGGATGTCTCTGTGGAGGCTTTAACGCCTTTGTTTGAGGATTACCGGATCATGTATGGCTCGTATTACGATGCTTGCAAACATCCTAATTCCCCGGCCATGCGTGACCCGAATCCGGTCGTGATTTTATACCCTGGCGTAGGGATGTTCACCTTTGCGAAAGATAAGCAAACCGCGCGCGTGGCTGCCGAGTTTTATACCAATGCCATCAATGTCATGCGAGGTGCGGAGGCGATTTCGTCGTATACTTCCTTGCCACGTCAGGAGGCCTTCGATATCGAATATTGGTTGTTGGAGGAAGCTAAACTCCAACGCATGCCAAAACCCAAAGCCCTTTCAGGTCGTGTGGCCTTTGTCACTGGTTCAGGTGGGGGTATCGGAAAAGCGATTGCCAAAAAGATGGCGCAAGAAGGCGCCTGTGTGATTTTAAATGACGTCAATGCGGATCGTTTGGCGGAGGCGAAAGCAGAGTTTATCGGATTATTTGGAAAGGATGTTGTTTCCACGGTGATTGCCGATGTGACCAATCAAGATTCCATTGAGGCGGCGATGAAGCAAGCTTGTTTGGATTTTGGTGGGGTGGATTTGATTGTCAACAATGCCGGCATCTCGATTTCGAAAGGAATCTTGGAGCATACCCAAGGTGATTGGGATAAGTTATATGACATTTTAGTGAAAGGCCAATACTTAGTATCTCAAGCGGCGATTGCCGTGATGCGCAAACAAGGTTTAGGTGGCGATATCGTGAATATCGTGTCGAAAAATGCTTTCGTGGCTGGACCGAATAACGTGGGTTATGGTTCCGCCAAAGCTGCTCAAGCACACATGACCCGATTGTTAGCGGCTGAATTAGGGCCTGATCACATTCGCGTGAACACGGTTAATCCAGATGCAGTGATTGCGGATTCCAATATTTGGGCAGGTGGCTGGGCCGAAGGTCGCGCGAAAGCCTATGGAATTACCGTGGAGGAGTTGCCAGCCTATTACGCGAAACGTACCCTTTTGAATGAATCGATTTTACCGGATGATATTGCCAATGCATGTTTTGCGTTTGTC
>JBJTMZ010000237.1:0-6105 GCA_046073805.1 Aquirufa sp. | reverse complement strand
CATCGATCCAGCCAAAAATGAAGTATATCTCTATAAAGACAATTCGACTTATTTCGAAGCAGGTGGGGAACATTTTGTCAGCGGCGATACGATTAAATACTTTCACTTTGCCCACCGCGGACCACTTTCGATCATTCCCGTAAAAGAATTACTGAAAAAGTCGACCTACATTGGGCGATTTTACGAGCCCGACTATAGTCCTTATTACCTGGGCGGAGTTGGCTTACTTATTTTAATAGGAATTTTTTATTGGGTTTACACGAGAAAGCGAAAAATTGAGCCAAGTTTTGATGATTTGGAACGCAAATTACTCAAGGCCTTAATCGATTCAGGCGATAACTATATCCCAACAAATGAACTCAATGAAATCTTGGAATGCGCCAGTAAATCACAGGAAAACCAGCGACGCATTCGTTTTATGACGATTAAACAAGTCAATGAGAAATTAGCCTTCTATTACAACATCAAAAACGCGATCGAACGAACGGCCTCTACGGAGGATAAGCGCCTGATAACCTATCGACTAAAAAAAGGAGTTCGGGAGAAAATTAAAGCGATTTTATAACGTGACTTAAGTCATAGAATCCCATCGTTGTACTGGATATCTTTGAATACACTAATCAAAGAACACCATGGAAACGCTCGAAATTTTCGTTGAAAACATCAAATGTGGTGGCTGCATGAGCGGCATCAAAAAGGCCTTATTGGAATTCAAAGGGGTCAAGTCGGTCGAAATCACGCTCGAAGAGGAAAAAATTCTTATCCAGGGAGAACATTTGGACCGTGCTACTTACATCAAAAAAATGGACAGCATGGGCTATCCGGAGAAAGGGAATAACACACTATTCAAGGAGGCAAAATCCTATGTAAGTTGTGCAATTGGTAAAGTAAATAGTTAACCAACAAAAATCCTCCCCGAAACTCGGGGAGGATTTCCATAATCCTAGTTCTAATTTATCTTTACACGGAGTCAACGTATATTTTCATATCACGATGCTTCTGTGGCAAAGAAAAACATTAGGCTAAATTTATTAATTATCATTTGTTAAATAGTGACAGTCTGACCTGATATTTATCAATAAATAATATTTTTACGTAGTTTTACCCAAATATTCCTTGGTGAAATACCAAAGGCCCCCATGGGTATACTTAGTTCTAAATACTTTTTTTGTTGGCTCATCCTTTTGAGCCTAGTTGTCGCCTGCAAAAAGGAAACACTCCCCATTTCCCCCAATGTTCAAACCAAGGAGGCCATTAATCCGCGCGCCACATCGGTTACCCTGCAAGGATTCAATGCGGCTGAAGACATCCTCGGCGTTACGGAGCGTGGTTTTTTCTATGCCGACCACAACAAACCCGATGAACTCCTCAAACATAAAGTCAGCGCAAGCCCAGGTGAAGGTGATTTCGCTGTCCTCGTTTCCGGATTAACAGCGGAAACACTCTATTCCTTCGTGGCATTTGCCAAAAATTCAGAGACCACATCACTTGGCCTAATCAAAACATTTACAACCAAGGAATACACCCTTCCGGAAGTAAGCACAGATAAAATTAAAAACGTCTACATCAACTCGTGTCAGGTTGGAGGAATCGTGGGATACGACGGGGGCAAACAGGTGACCGAACGAGGATTCTGCTGGAGCATCTCCCCCAACCCCACCATTCAAGACTATAAAGTTGTCACCGGTAAAGGCGAAGGACCTTTTGATAATTTCCTCAACGGACTAAATGAAAACACGACCTATTACGTAAAATCCTATGCCATCAACGCCTTGGGGATTTCTTATGGGGAAGTTCTCAGTTTCACCACAGCTAATTTTAGCCCTCCCATCGTAGGAAGTATCACGGTCAACGAGGTGACAAATACCACGGCCAACTTCCAAGGCGAGGTTTTTGACAATGGTGGATCCGGCATTACCGAACGTGGATTCTTACTCTGTCCGGGGATCGAGGAACTCACTGATTGCCAAAAATTCATTATTCCGGGCGATGTAGGGGCCTATCGTTTGGTGGTGACAAATTTAAAAACCAATGTGCAATATTACATGCGCGCCTTCGCGACCAATAAAAAAGGAACGGCCTATGGAGCACCTATCCCCTTCACCACCGGCGACTACACGTATGCAACAATTAAAACGGTATCTGTCACCGACATCGGTCTTCGTGGCGCCGTACTAACGGGAACCGTAACGGCAGAGGGGAATTCCCCCGTCACTGAAAAAGGATTCTGTGTGAGCGTTGTTCCGAACCCGAGCATCAAAAACCTGAAATACCCCGTGGCGATTGGAAAAGGACCCTTTACCTATTTCCTAGGAAACCTATCCGAAAATAAGACCTATTACATCGTAGCTTATGCCATCAACACCAAAGGCGTCTCTTACGGCACCCCAATCACATTTACGACGCTTTCCAGTGTGCCAGTCGCACCGGTAAATCCCACGGTTCCGGGCCAACCGGCGACGCCTAGCTCATCGTCCTTGAAAATTGGCGATCTATACCAAGGTGGAATTATCGCCTATTTCTTTAAAGAAAATGATCCAGGCTATATCAAGGGCGAACAACATGGATTCGTCGTTAGCCCGGAAGATGTGGCTACTTCGACCTACTGGGGCTGCCCGGGATTATTTATCACCAAAGCGCGTAATGAATACATCGGTGCCGGACTTGCCAATACCGCTGAAATTGTTCGGATGTGTAATACCCCAAATTCAGCAGCTAGACTCTGTTCTAATTACAGCTATGGCGGTTACACCAATTGGTTCCTGCCAAGTAAAGATGAATTAAACCAAATCTACCTTCAAGCAGATAAAATTGGGGGAATCGACAAAACCGACCTGTACTGGTCCTCCACCGAATACCAAGGTCAAAGTATCACCGACCAAAGTATCGCCTGGCTGCAATTATTCATCGACGGTAGCTACCGCGAAGCTCGAAAGAATGAGTTATATCGAGTGAGGGCGATTCATTATTTCTAATCAGAAACAAAAAAAACCAGGCGATTTGCCTGGTTTTTTTTAATGAATAACCCCAGACTTCAGTCTGGGGATTCTATCCTTCTAATTCACTGTCAACTCAAACAACTCCTTATCCAATTGCGGTTTCACAACACAGGTATTATCCAAATGCATCGTTGGCGTAGCCGAAGCATTGTACACCGGCCAAGTCGGCAAAGACTTGTGATTCGGATTACCCACTCGGGCAAAATTAATCCAAGCCTGACTAACCTTATCTGCTAAAGCATACGCCTCTTTGCCTCCTCCGGTCATGTTCTCGCAACGCGCAATGTTGTTAAAACAGAAAGGTAACTCGAAGCAGTGCATCGACTTATATTTTCCATCCATCACGGGCGATTGCCAAGTAAATAAATACATGTAGACTGGGGCAGCGTTTAGGGCCGACTTCAAATTCGCTTGAACCACAGCACCTGGACGGAACATCACATCCACATCCATCAAATCTGAAGGTTTGGTATCATTCGGATAAGCCTTACGAACAGCAGCTTTGACAGCCTCTGCCTTTTCACCGTAGGTTTTCTTCATATAAGCTTCCACTTCTTCTTGCGTCGCATTGGACATATTTCGCATCAACGATGGCATGAATTCATTCTTCACCGTTCCAATCATCAACGGCACATCTTTCGATAACTTCATCGCCTCATCCGAAAACAACTGATAAGGTAATAAATCTCCATCGACACTTGGACCCCAGCTCAAACCAAAACCACCTACGGGTTTTCCCGCCGCTTTCAATTGCGCTGCCACTACCTGCAAGGCCTTATTGCCTGCACTAGCCAATTTATCGAATGGAATCTTTTGCAAGGAATCCACGTTAGACGCTGAAATATTCAAAGACTTCAAGACCTCAGCGGTGATTGCTTGGGTTGTCGACTTGTCCAACATCGTTCCGCGGAATGCCCCACTTTGGTTAATTGCCTTGTGAAACAAACCTTTGGCAGAAGGCATCGCCATCAGGGTATTCACCTTAGCGCCTCCACCCGATTGACCAAAAATGGTCACATTCGACGGATCACCACCAAACTGACCGATGTTTGCCTTCACCCACTCCAAAGCCGCCTTCATGTCCAACACAGAGTTGTTGGCCGAGTATTTGTATTTGTCACCATAGGCCGACAAATCCAAATAACCCAAAATATTCAAACGGTGATTAATCGAAACAACAACCACATCGCCCTTCTTCGCTAAATTCTCGCCATCATAGGACTTCAATTCCTCCGCAGAACCTGCCGTAAATCCACCCCCGTGAATCCAAAACATCACCGGACGCTTCTTGCCATCCTTGATTCCCGGCGTCCACACATTGATTCGCATGCAATCCTCATTCGTATATCCCCATGAGTGATCGAACACGAATTCCGATTCATCCTGTACTTGTGTGGTTGGGTTCAATAAAGGCGCTACCGGACCATAGACCAATGAACTACGAACGGCGCTCCAAGCCTTTGGCTTATGAGGTGCCTCAAAACGATTCGCTTCCGCATAGGGAATTCCCTTGTAAGTATAGATTCCGCCATGTACATATCCACGTACTTGACCGGATTCAGTTGGCACAACGGCCACATCTTTGCTTAAGGTGATTTGCGCATTTGCATTCCAAGCGCCCACTAGGCAGAGGCCTAATGCCAAAAATAATTTTCTCATGTTGAACAGGTTTAGCTATTGTAATAATTTGATACAATAATAGAGTATTTTTTTACTTTGGCAAAAAATCACCGATAGAGATACCAAAAACTGCGACCAAATTAATGATTAAACCCAAGGTGTCATGTGGAAAAACAATCCACCCCGATTTCAGGTTAACACCTAATCAAAAAATAATTACCTTTATCCTAGATTAATAACCTATCACCATGCAAAAAAGAATTATCCTTTTCGCCCTTCTGTCCATCAGCGCCGTTTCCATCATGTCGCTACGCAAAAGCCCGGCGAAACAAGTCGCAATCGACGGCCCTGCCGAGAAAACCTACACGCAATATTGTGCATCCTGCCACGGAGAAAAAGTAGAGGCCTTCGTCGACCGCCAATGGAAGCACGGCAATAAAAAAGAACAAATCATCGCTAGCATCACGAATGGATATCCAGAATTAGGTATGCCAACTTGGAAAGAAGTCCTAAGTCCGCAGGAAATCGAAAAACTGGCCGACCTCATCGTGGAAAACCTGGCAGGTGTGGAGCAATATAAATTTGCGAACAAGCCAACGAGCAATATTTTCAAATCGGACGGCATGACGGTTCAATTAGACACAATCGCCACAGGTTTAGACAGCCCATGGGGTTTCGCGCAATTGCCTTCTCGCGATTACTTAATCACAGATCGTGCGGGTAAATTGTATTTAGTCGACCAAAAACAAAACAAGACCTTAATCACCGGAACTCCAACTGTCATGGCAAAAGGACAAGGTGGTCTTTTGGACATCACACTACACCCACAATACGAGCAAAACGGCTGGGTATATATGTCCTACTCAAAATTCAAAACCGAAGCTGGTCAAACCGAAACCACGACAGCCATCGTTCGCGGTAAAATCAAAAACAACCAATGGGTAGAGGCCCAAGAAATCTTTGAAGCCAAACCATACACGAAAACTTTCCACCACTTTGGTTCTCGTTTGGCCTTCGATAAAAAAGGATTCCTCTTCTTCAGCGTCGGCGAGCGTGGCATGGAAAAAGTTTTCCCACAATCCCTCGACAACGACAACGGGAAGATTCACCGAATCAAAGATGATGGTAGCATTCCAGCAGATAACCCTTTTGCCAAATCGGCTAACCCGACGGTTTACTCGTACGGCCAGCGGAACCCGCAAGGCTTAACCTTGAATCCTTTCACAGGTGCTATCTGGGAAACGGAACACGGTCCACGCGGCGGGGATGAAATCAATATTATTCAAGCAGGTAAAAATTACGGTTGGCCAGTCATCTCCTATGGCATCAACTACGACGGTAAACCCATCACGGCCATCTCGAAGAAAGAAGGCATGGAACAACCGATCAACTACTGGATTCCATCCATCGCCCCATCTGGATTAACCTTCGTGGTAGGTGATAAGTATCCAGCATGGAAAGGTAATTTGATGGTTGGATCGCTTCG